>CAZYAC010000001.1:0-45852 GCA_964645475.1 uncultured Saprospiraceae bacterium
TTTTTTAAGTATTTTTGCTGGGATACCTCCAACAATACAATTTTCTTCCACATCATTGATTACCACTGCATTAGGAGCTATGATCACATTATCACCGATTTTGATCGGGCCAAGTACTCTAGCACCGGCCGCGATATAGACCTTATTGCCGATGATAGGAACAGTAGGATTTTTAGAACGACCTCCTATCGTTATTCCTTGGCCAATGGTACAATGATCTCCAATAATAGCATCTTGATGGATGACAACACCTATTCCTGAATGTCCAAAAAGGCTATTTTTTCCTATAGAGACACTGCTAGGAATATCGCTATTGTATAATAAAAAAATACAGAATCTACATAACCTTGGCAATAAAGGAATTTTCTTTTTGTATAAAAAATGACTGATACGATGTATTTTTATTAGGTTCATATTATCGCTGATTATCCTGTTCTTCTTTATAATATTTTTCTTTATAAAAATAATTACTAAATAAGGATTTAAATATGGGAAGTGCTACCAAATCTCTTATAAAAACGGTCAAAAATTGATATATCCTACTACGAAAAGAACGGTGTATGATAATATTTTCTTTTTGTTTCATTCCTATTTGCTTTGCTCGAAAAATTTGCTTGACATTGTCTTTTTGGTTGTACCAAATGCGTCGTCTGAGGGATAATGGTTTGAAATCTTTTTCCTCGATATCGTTTATTAAATGATAACCTAATTGTTCTAACAATCCTCCTTGTATTTGTTCTATTTTTAGAATTTCCTTAGTCGACAATTCTTTTTTCCAGGTATTAATTTTTGATTTATCAATACTCGTTTTTACATACTGTTTTTCTTCTGACAAATCATTCGTGGGCGATAAATCAAGTATTTTTTTTGAAAAAGGTATTTCTAAGAAATCACAAATCGAAGCTAAGGTTTCCGCCGTTTGACCAAGTAGTTTTTCATACTTGATAATCATATATTGCTGCTTGCCTATCATTTCTTGGTTTACCAATCCGTAAATATTTCCATCCAACCATTCTTGTGCGGCTAATTCTAAATTTTTATGAGATCGAGTTGACATGCTATAAGCATTAGCGCGTCCATCTCTGACAATATGAATGATTTTGGCAGCGGGGATTAACAATTGTAGGTCATTAAAAAAATGCTGTAAGTTGGGTGATTTATCTCCCCATAATTGCTTATTGTTTCTCTCTATTTTTTTGTTAATAGAAGTCGAGATCAAGTCTCGAATATTGTCGTACTGGTTTATATTTTCAACATCTATTAGTTCGGCCAACCGACCTTTATCATCGTTTTGCACCAACCATTGTTGAAAGGCTTTTTGATCATGCTGAATATTATAAGGAAGTAGTTCATACTGATTTTTAAAGCAAGTAATTATTCTAAATCCAATCGAACGAGGTTCCATTAATATATCTGGATGTTTACCCAGCATATGCGACAATAAAGTCGTTCCTGAACGTTGAACGCCTACGATGAAAAATGCTTGTTCGCTCATGTTTTATCTATCTCTGTTTCCATCATCCATGTTCTAAAAGCCTGAATACCTTCCCGAAAGCTAGTGGTTGGTTCAAAACCCAATAATCGTTTTGCTTTGGAGATATCAGCATAAGTTTGAGGGACATCACCAGGCTGCATAGGTAATCTATTGATAATTGCTTTTTCCTCAAATACGGACTCAATGGTTTCAATCATTTCACTCAAAGAGACGGTACCATGATTTCCTAAATTGATAATTTCATAATCTGTTTCATTATAATCTATGGCGGCTCGAACGCCTCTCAACAGATCATCTATAAAAGTATAATCTCTTCTGGTACTCCCATCACCAAACATTGGAATCGCTTCTTTGTTGACGATCATTTTGGCAAATTTATGAATGGCTAGATCTGGTCGTTGACGAGGGCCATAGACCGTAAAAAACCGAAGTGCGATAAATCGTATTCCATATAAATTCGTGTAGACATGGCCCAATAATTCGCAAGATAATTTACTACTCGCGTAGGGGCTAATTGGCATCATATTTTGATCAGATTCCTTCCAAGGCACATTGGGATTGACACCATAGACACTACTTGAAGAAGCAAAAACAAATTGCTTGATTTCTTTTTCCTTTGCTATTTCAAGCATATGTTGTGTTCCCATTACATTCGCTTGCTGACAAGCAACTGGGCTTTTGATAGAGGCATGAACGCCCGCTTTAGCCGCAACATGAACGATGGCATCATATTGGTCGTTTAACTGAATTTTTAGTTGATCTAGATCATTGATATCAATTTCTAAAAATTTAAATTTAGGATGCTTACGCAAACTGTTTAAATTTCGCTCTTTAATTCTTCGATCATAATACGGATCAAAATTATCAATGACTGTGACATGATAGTCTTCTTTAATGAGTTGCTCTGCAAGAGAACTTCCAATAAATCCAGCACCACCGGTAATTAATATATGTTGCATATTTTTTTTGTTTTAAAAAAGTGCTTTTATGGCTGCTATTGCATTTCCAGCAACTTGTTCTGTGCTAAATTTTTTTTCAAAATACGATCTAGCATCTTTAGAGAATTTTTTGTAATTGTTTTTATTAAAAAAATTTATGGCCTCAACCAAGGCTGTTGTTGAGCGAGGTTCGATGAGTAATCCTGTTTTTCTATTTTCTATAATTTCAGGAATCGCTTTCCAATTGGTTGTAATTACTGGTAAGCCTAAGCTATACGCTTCAATGATTACTCCAGGATATCCTTCTCCTTGATAAAAAGTTGGAAGTATTAAAACATCATATTTCTCTATGGTTTCTAACACTTCTTCTTTTTGTAAAACACCTTGATAAACTCCTTTTTGTTCGTCAAATTTTTCTTGAAATGACTTCCCTTGAGTCGATTCATAATTTTCTCTGATTGGTCCATAAATATGAATGGTATAATCATCAGCGAGTTGTCTGGCAGCTTCTAATAAATGATCGATTCCTTTTGATTTGTTCACAAACCCTAAGTAAATAAACCGTTTTTCAAAATCTCGATTCCCTCTCACTTTTGTTGGCTTATCTCTTGAAGTCGGCAACTGAACGGTGTTGATATTTTTATTTTGATAAAACTGCATTAATTTTTTAGTTTGCAAAAAGAGTAAATCTGTTTTTAAGGTAGTTTTCTTAAATATCCAGTTTTGTAATTTACCAAACCGTGCTGTATAATCTTTAAAATCGCCTCCAAAAGGTCGCACCACAAATTTCAATCTAAATAACTTTGCAATAAGGTATAAAATGGGAGAAAGATATTTTATACCTTTGTCGCTACAGTTTAAAAATAGCACGTCTGCTCTAAAAACGGTTTTTAAAACCTTTAACAGCACTAAAAAAGGATTTAAAATTTTCATTTTACCATTCGCAAAATGCTGCGTATTGACCAAGGTAAAAGATTCATTAAATACTTTCAAATAATCAATCAAGTACCCAAAAGAAATCGTGGCCCCTCCAATTAGATTTTCTTCTACATTGGTAACTGGTCCGATCAATAATATGTGAATATTTTTTTTGATAAATTCTTTTTTTTGGCTAGTTCGCCTGCTAGCATAAGTACTATTAAATTTTCACTTTAAATCGTTTTGCCCAGCCCAACAACTGCATCATCATCCATAGTTGATGTGCGGACTTAAAAACGCTTTCTTTAGCGGTATCTCGTAAGGTTGATATTCCCTTGTGGTAAATCTGTTTCAATAGTTTTTTATCAAAATAATTTGGCCAAGGGTTTTCGTCAAATAATAATCTTTTTGCTAAATTTTTGAATGCTTCGTTTTGATATTTATGCAATGGGATACTAAATCCCATCTTAGGGTGACTAAATACTTCTTCTGGCAGTTGGTCTTTCATTATTTTCCGTAACAAATATTTTCCTGTTTTGCCATGGACTAATAAATGATCTGGTAACTGTACCGATGCTTCAAATAAATCAGGATCTAAAAATGGTGCACGTACTTCTAAAGAATTAGCCATACTCATCCGATCTACTTTTATCAGCATATTAGCAGGTAAGGTATGATGCAATCGGTAGTACATAATTTTTCGTAGATCTGACCATTTTCCAGAATCAGCGGGATAGTTTTTTAAGTCAACATAATTACTTTCGTTTTTAAATATTTTAGAAGAAGAAGTTGTCAAAATTTCTTGAACTTCATTGTTTGTAAACATTTCATTCAAGGCGATTGGAATCTCATCTACTGATTGAAAAGAGGTCGAAATTCCTCTTTTAAGCTTTCTAATTAACGAATTATTTTTAAACCCTGGAGTGGATTGCGCCAAAGACAAACTGCTATTGGCCAAACTACGAATCGGTTGGGCTAAATTTTTTAAGCGAATAATTTTTTGGTACCATTGAAATAAATCATAGCCTCCAAAAAGTTCATCACCACCATCTCCCGACAAGGCTACTTTTACGTGTTTGGCGATTTCTTTACTTACTAAATAAGATGGAATGGCGGAGCTATCTCTAAACGGTAGTCCAACATGATCAATTATTTCCCAAAACATTTTTTCATCAAAATCAACATTAGGCACTAATATTTCTTGGTGATCGGTGCCGCAGTATTTAGCTACTTTGCGTGCAATGCTACTTTCGTCATAGGCTTGATCTTCAAAGCGTACGTTAAACGTTTTTATCGGCTGACTAGTTTGTGATTGCAATAAGGCTACCACGGTACTAGAATCGATTCCTCCGGACAAAAATGCGCCGATGGGTACATCGCTAACCGATTGTCTAAGGACTGCATTTTCTAATACGGGCTGAATGTACTCGATGGCTTCTTCTTCCCTATTTATCTCTTTTCGTTTTTGATAATTGATCTTAAAATAAGGTTTTTCCTTGATCCCTTTTTCATTGAAAACCATATAGTGACCTGCTTGGAGGCTTTTGATATTTTTAAATAAAGTGATGGGTTCTGGAACTAGCGACGTTCGAAAATAATAAGGCAATGCTGCTTCGTTGAGCTGTCGATCTATATTCTTATTTTCCAATAATGACTTTATTTCACTAGAAAAGGAAAAAACATTATTTACAAAGTGATAGTATAATGGTTTTTCGCCAAAGCGATCTCTTGCTAAAAAATAAGAATTCTTTTTTAGATCTACCAGACAAAAGCTAAACATTCCTTTTAGCATGGTTAACATTTCGACACCATATTCTTCGTACAAATGCACCAATACTTCTGTATCAGAAACGGTAGAAAAACGATGACCTTTAGCTATCAATGGTTCTTTTAATGCTAGATAATTATAAATTTCTCCATTAAAAAAAACATAAACATCCTTGGTTTCATTGAAGATGGGTTGTTGTCCTCCAGTGTAATCGATGATAGATAAACGCCTCATTGCTATGGTAGAAAATTCGTTGGAATGCATCCCCGCACCATCCGGTCCACGGTGAATGATTGCTTGATTCATATTAGCAACCGTGGTTTGTCTTTTGTCTGTAGACAAATGATTTTTCCAATCAACAATACCACATATTCCACACATAGTTGGGTGTTTTTAATCAAATTTTCTTCAAAATTTTAAACGGATTTCCTCCAATCACTACTCCGCTGGGCACGTTTTTGTGTACCAATGTATGAGCACCTACGACTACGTTATCTCCAATGGTCACCCCTTTAAGGACCGTACATTTATCACCAATCCATACATTGTTTCCAATTTTAATAGGAGCGGTTTTGTAACCATTTAAAGTTAAGGTTTTCTTGTCCATTTCATAATGATGATCATGGTCTAGAATACTGACCATCTGTCCGATCGTGACATGATTGCCAATCAGAATTTCCTCGTGTGCTACTATCCGCGAATATCTATTAATTCCAAATTTTTCACCAATAATTATAGATCCTTTTGCGAAAAGCATCACGTGGTCATCAACAATAATCCGCTCCTTACAAATAATCTTCCCACTTTTAAAAATATGGACCCCAGTGTTTTTTCCTATCATAGATAAAGATGGACATTTAAATCTTTTTGGATAATAAAGTCTCAATATAAGATATCGAATGACGGAGGTTGCTTTGTACAAAAAAGATTTATAGACCATTCTCATAGGTTAACTTTTTGAGTTTTGGCCAATATTTCTTTTAAGTGTTTGACAACAGTAGGTCCATAAAATTGTTGGGCTGTTTTTTTGCTCGCAGCTATTAGTTTATTTTGATATTCCTGATTATTAATAATTTTTTCCAATCCTGCAATAATTGCTTTTTCAGATGGTTCATCTACTAATTCCGCACAGTCATTTTCTATTAAAAAGTCATTTAAAAAAGAACCGGCAGGTGAATGTGAAAAAATTGGTTTTCCAGATAATAAAAATGGGATGGTCCTGGTAGGAAAAATAGTTTTATACTCAATCTCTCCGTAGCCTCCGGTAAATCCATGGGTCAAAATACAAATATCATATGCTTGCAAAACGTCGTGCACTTCATCTGGGCTGACAAAACCTTCGTACGAAATAGCGTCTACATCAATGCCTCTACTTTTTAGTAAGACTTTGGGAACATGAGTATAAAGACTTAAACTAAACTTAGGGTGGTTTTTTATGGCATTTATAAATCGCTTGGTGGCGTCTAAGTTGGATTCATTAAAATTGCCGATGGCGACTAATTTATAATGATCTTTTGAGGCTGGTTTTACCTGATTGGTTGCTGCTGCTGGATTAGGATATTTATTAAAGGTGTGTACTAGTGGGATAAATTTATCAAGTTGATATTTTTTTTCATAGAATTTTTGCATTCCTTTGCTCATTACAAAAATATGTTGAGAGGCATCAAAAATTTCTTTTTGGATAGTCTTGGCTTTAGGATCTGTGATCGCTATATTTTCGACATAGGTATTATGAAAATAAGGACTAAAAGGTATGTTTAATTCTTTGGCAGCAATACAAGCAGCATGACAATAAAAGGGATTGGGATATACGGCGATGACCTGATCAATTTTTTCTTTGATGATCATTGCTTTTATTTTTTTGATAAGCGGTTTAAATCGCCATTTTCTAAACCAAGTAAAGTAACGATATCCTCTTCCGAGAAAATAAAGTTCACTGAAAAAATAATGAAATTCGGGGCCTGTTTTTTTTCTACTAATGTTATTATTATCTTGTATTAGTTTTTCACTCCCTAATACAATCATTTCATCTTTGGTAAAGTTGCTAGCTAGATTTTCGACAATGACACTTGATCCGCCATTGCTAGGTAATACAGACCAGCTAACTAACAGTATTTTCATAAATTTATAATTTTTATGCTGGCTACTAGGGTTTACTTTGTTCCTCTAACTAATCTCTTGTTCCAACTTTCGGTAATCTCTTCAAAAACTGATTGTAGGTTTTTAGTAATTCCCCATTGAGGGTAATCTGATTTTATTTTTGTTAAATCACTAATATAACAAATATGGTCGCCTTTTCTATTTTGGTCGCTGTATTTATACTTCATTTTATCTCCACTAATAGATTCTATTCGTTGAAATGCTTCTAAGATAGACGTAGAATTTTCTCTTCCTCCACCAATATTGTATACTGCTGCTGATTTTGGATTTTCAAAAAACAATTCAATAAATCTAGCCACATCATAAGAATGAATATTGTCTCTTACCTGTTTTCCTTGATAACCAAAGATAGTATATTCATCGCCTACCAGATTAACTTTAATCAAGTAGCTTAAAAAACCATGTAATTCTACTCCAGAGTGATTAGGTCCTGTCAAACAACCACCTCGTAAGGCACAAGTAGGCATATTGAAGTATCGGCCGTATTCTTGTACCATTATATCTGCGGCGACTTTAGAAGCACCAAAAATAGAATGCTTGGATTGGTCAATGGAAAAATCTTCATTGATTCCATTATAATATATTTTATCTCCATAATCCCATCGGGTCTCTAACTCTACCAAGTTGAGGTTATTAGGGCGATCTCCATATACTTTATTGGTGCTCATGTGAAGGAAAGGAGATTCAGGACAAAATTGCCTAGCTGCTTCTAATAGGTTCAGGGTACCCATGGCATTGACATCAAAATCATCAAAGGGACGAGAGGCCGCTAGATCATGGCTTGGTTGAGCAGCCGTATGACAGATATAGTCTGGGCGTTCTTGTTTGAACAAATCAGCTATGCCTATTCGATCACGAATATCTAGTTCTATGTGTTTGAAATGTTGGCATTCTTTAACCAATTGAGCTTGCACCCACCGAGTATCTCCTTTTTCTCCGAAGAAATCGGCTCTCATATTATTATCGAGGCCCAAAATTTGCCAGCCAAGTTTATCGAAATATCGAACTACTTCAGACCCAATGAGGCCGGAAGAACCAGTTACTAAAAGTTTTTTCATTATAATAATTTCAGTCTGTTCTAATTATTTTAAGACTATTTTTTTTTAAGATAGCTTCATTAGTATTACGTACAGGCGCTATCATTTGGATTATTGGTACTAAAGTTTATGCTATTTATAATCTTAGCCAATGATCATAGGTAAGATCAGAAGTATCAAAATTGTCATCATTGAACCATTTTTTAGGTGCAATCACCTTTTTATCCAGATTTTCATTTAGCCAAACTGCCCACCAGGCAAAAGAGCTATTAGGGATTATATAATGCTTGCAGGCTATCATTAATTGCAGATAATTTCCAAATTTTCTGCCTTTATGTTCGTGTCCAACTATCTCTATTGGATATTCTAATTTTATGTTTTCTTGACACCATTTTATATCATCTGAAAATATAAAAAAAACAGGATTATCGACGATACTAGCCATATGTTTGGCAGCATTGATAAAATAATTTAGGTTGGTGGTATTTAAGTTATCTACTTTTAGAAAATCTGTTCGGCGCACATTTAAACAAATTGCATTACTAGCTTTTATTTTATCCAATAAGGTTTTAGATGAGTCCAGAATAGCCTCATTAAATTGGAAGGCATTTCTAATCTGTTCTTCTACACCTTGAAAATATAAGTGACTTTGAAACCAACCTTCATAAATGTTTTTCATGGATGCTGTAGCGATAAAGTCTTCTTGAAAATGAAAATCTATTTCCTTGATATGTTTTTTCCCATTAAGCACCCATTTTTCGATTAATTTCGTGACAGCTCTTGATTTGGTTTGATAAATGGTTTGCAATAATTTAGGATTATTTAGAAAGTCTCCTTTAAGTTTAAAAATATCTAGGTCATAATTTCGATATACAAAGTCGCCTTTACTTCGATCGAGTAAAGAGGATAAATCTATCTTTAAATTAGTATTTAATTTGTTGGCTAATTTTAAACCAAATGCATATTGAAACATTTGATTGCCCATTCCCCCTTTTAATCGTATAAAAATCATTCTGCAAATTCTTTTAACCTTTCTTAAAATTATTAGATCATATACGTTTTCATCTTATTTACCTCTGCCATTCCTAGTCCATTATGAACTGCCAACATATCAATCCCCAAGGAAAATACGGTATATTTTTTTTCTAAAAAACGAGCTGCCGCCTTTCGTTCTAGATCAGTTAAATGATGGTGTTCAAATAAAATAAATTTTGGTTGAAATCGGTTTAATTCTAGCTGAGATAAAATTTTCCAGTCGTAGCCTTCCGTATCAATATGTAATACTGAAATTTGCTTCACTTTATTTCTATTAAAAAGTGTGTTGAGATCAATTCCCTCCAATAATGTTGCCTCAATAAAAGGGGCTAAAGCTCCGTCAAAGTGTTTCAAAATATGTTGTTTATCAAAAGATCCTAATTGATCAAACCAGTAAGGTAATTCAGGCAATGCTTTTTTAGCTGCTGAGTTTACCCAAAAAAAATCCATCGTCTTACCTTCATTAATAGCGACATTTTCAAATGAAAAACGGTGTGAATCTGGATAATTATTTTTCAATTTTTCAAAACTATAAGGAACAGGTTCCACAAAAAGCGCTTTCCATTTTTTATTTTTCTGAAGTAGTGGATACAAAGGGTCACCTGTTCTTCCATCATTTGATCCTATTTGTATAAGATAAGCATCTTCTGGTAATAATTTATCCATCCAATAAGCGGGTAACCGTTTATCTTTTAAGAAAGATTTTTTTAAAATTTTTCTTTTAACCCTAGCGAGTATGGTTTTTATATTGGCCATTGTTATGTTTTTTATTCCAAGATTCAAAAAGTAAAATATCCTATTTGTTATAGGATGCGATCATTGCTCTTTCCTCTTTAGTCGGGGCTACGTATTGATGCTTTCGTTCGTGAGGAATATGTCTACTTTTTAGTTCATGTTTTGCTAAAAACTGTACTACATCTTCATGAAAATTGTCAAAAGACAATACCGCATAAAATAAATTTAGATTTTCATTAGCTTTTACCAGCGTATTTTGGTTAGGGGTTTGATCTATTGCTCCTGTAAAATATCGACAGGCACAGTTGTTGGCTTCCCAACAATTTTGTAAAAAGAAGTACCTCCGGTTTTGGGAATATGAACAAACGCAATTTCTGATTGATTAAACTTAAATTGATTGTCGTGATACCCGTTAACACTAAAAATATTCTTCCAATAGTAATCAGTTTGAAAAATATGATCTATTATTCTCAAAGATGATCTAGAAACACTTCTTTTGACCCTTGCTAAATATTTTCTCATTTTAACTATTTAGGTCGTTTAGAAATCTCTACTTTTTCTATTCCTGGATACGTTGGAGATTTTACCACTAAAATTCCATCCCAACTAAAACTCTCATCTACATTTGCATCCGCTATCAAATCAAAATTATACTCGTTTAGCAGCAATTTTTTGCAGTCATTATGCAGTTCATTAGAGTGCGTAGAAATAAAAATGTATCCTACTTTATTTTCAGATAATAGTTTCTTAGCCCCATGTAACATAGCCAGTTCAAATCCTTGTATATCTGAGTGCAAAATATCGATGAAATTAATTTTATTTCGATGACAAATCATATCAACTGTCAATACATTTTCTTTTTTATTTTCTTGATCACTTATTTTTCCTTGAATAAAAGTCCCTTTCATTTTATTGATGACAAAATTCCGTTTGCCGTAATATAAATTTTCTCTATTGGGTTCGACCATGTAACAATTAGCGGTAGGAAATAACTGCTGAAACCACATGGAATAAAAAGACCAATAAGCTCCTAATTCTAACATCGTTTTTTCTTTGTTATTTATACGCTTGAGTACTTCTTGAAAAATTTTTTCTTCTTGTGGTTCATGTACGCCTTTATTATCAATGAGCATTTGCAGCAATGGAAAACTATAATAGCTCATCGGGTCTATTTTTATACCATTATGCATAATTAAGTTGCCATTGATAATTTGTCCTGCCTTATCAACCCTATCAATATCTTTGTTATCAGGAGCATTTAATACATTTTCTACTCGAGATTGCCAATAGCTTCTTTTTTCTTCATTCAGTTCATCCAGCAGATTATCATTTGTACTTAACAGTCGATTGAGTCGTTTTCTTTTTTTTACAGCAAGTTTATTAAAATAATGGCTGAACAAAAATTCAGGAGAAGAACTACTGTACAGGTATTTTTTAAATTTATTTTTTATACTTAACATTTTTTATGTCTTTAGGGAATGAATTTAATTCTTGTAAATAAAAATACCATTTCCCCACAGTTCAATACCTTTTGATGAAGAGTTCAAAAAGGAATTCGTTGCAGCAAAATTATTGACATTAAACGCAACATCACCATCTCGATTACCCAGCGCGATATTGAATGCCTTTATATTTTTAAAATCAGATGTTTTTGATTCTAACAAGCTGTAAGAATCTTCAAAAGGTTCAAAACTATAAATTTCACATTTACCATCTAAAGAATGATGATATTCCAAAGCAGTATCTCCATCATATGCACCAACATCAAAAATAATGTTCCGTCGATTTAGATTTAGCAAATTCTTCTGAGTCTCAAAAACAAGGTTTCTTTTAGTTCGATACTTCGAGATTTGATATCCACTTTTATTAAGAATTTTATTAATTATTTTTTTCATAAATAATGTTTTGTCGTAAACATCAGTAAAAACCAATATAATTGATGCTGAAAATTTTCTGCAGCTAAGCCAAAAATAATAATGCATACAAAAAAAGTGAAGTTGAATTGAGCTAAAAGTATTTCATCATCATCTTCGGTAGGATAAGTAAGCCTCTGAAATATCCTTAATACTGTAAAAAAGAGAAAAGCAATATACAATACTAAACTAGGCAATCCATAATCTGCCAGTATGGCTAAATAGTCATTGTGTGGAGATAAATAATATCCACGATTTACTATTTCCAGAATCAATTTATTAGGCTCATCACTAAAATAGTGGACAAAATTTGCCTTAAACTGACCAATCCCCATCCCCATATAACCTTTATCTTCAAGTGCTCTGAATAGGCCACTCCATATCGTAAATCGAACATCGTTTTCTCCTTCATTTAATTTTTTATCAATCCGTTCTAATAAAAGCACTCTTACTCCAATTGAACTTTGATTTATTTGCCTTGATAAAAGCAGTAAAACAACAACAAGGCTTAGAATGAAAATGGAAAATTTTCGTTTTGTACTTGCAAAAAATAAAACAAATACATTGGCGACTAAGAACATTACAAATCCTGTACGGCTTCCCGTAATTCCGAATGTATAGATCATAAATAAGATTACGATTAAATATAATATCCGGTAAAAGAACTTGATTTTAAAATTAGTTTTCAACAGCAAAAAAGTGGTTCCTGCTACTAAGCCAAAAGCTACATAATTAGGATTGTCTGTAAATCCTGCTTGCCGACCATACTGAAAATTAAGTAGAAATTTGATAAATGTATAAGATGCATTTACGATTAGACCAGCAACAAAGAAATAAAATATTTTTAGTCCCTGCTTTTTGGATATAGGAATAGATTTAAAAACAAAGAAAGTAGCTAAATGTAGTCCTGCCTGAAATAAGTCATTGAGAAATAGCCCCATATTAAATAGGCCTCCTATTATTCGAATTAGGGAGATAATTATCCCATAGGTAAATATTCCGTACAGCAACCAGTCTGTGTTATTCCTTGGATCTAAATGCAAACCTTTGGTTAATACTCGTATCCCAAAAACACCAATAATCAGGATAGATAAAATCCTAAATGGTTTGAAAATAGTATCTATGCCAAAAAGTACTTCTAAAACTAACTCAAAAGGCATAGAAAATGCATAGGCACAAAACAAGGTAAACAATACCTTGTCTAAATCAATTGATATGACCTTAGCGTTTAGCATATACCACTTCTATTTTTTCTACTATTTCTTGCATGGCCACTATAACTCTATCAGTAGATTTACCATCCTTACTAAAACATTCATTTTCTAAGGCATTCGTTCGTTCTGCTATTCTAAAATTCGGATTTTCTAAATATCGTAAAATACTTTCCTCTAATTTTTCATAAGAATGTACTACCTCGGCACCACCCATTTCTACAAATTTCTTTTGGTGTGGGTAGTCCACCAATCGACGAGCAGACTTCCAATAGTATAAATTTTTGTCTCCATCAAAAGAAGTCAATATCACCGGCTTGTCCATCATCAAAGCATCTATGGATACCGTCGACCCCGAGTTGAGGCAAATTCTACAACCTGCCAACAAGTTAGATAGATGATCCATATCTCTTTTATGCATACTCCACCTGACTTTACTTTTCACTAATTGAGGATAATCTACTGCCACCCGTTTATCCATTAAATCATCTAATCTTTTAATCCATTTTTTATCCGCTAGGCTTCCTTGTACATTCTGAGGATGGGGTCGAATAATTAACTGTAATTCTCTCCCAAATTTATTTTCATTAATTGCTTTTGCTAACCACTCAACGATATCAATTTCGTGTGGAGCAAAACGAGGAGAACTCATGGCGACAAATAGATAAGGAAGCGCAGGGTTTAAGCCGAGTTTAGTGACTAAATTTTTATAATTGGGCGATTGTTTTATCTTAATATGATGATCAAAATGAGGTACGCCACAAATATGTATTCGGTCATCATCCGTCCCATAATACTCCTTTAATTCATTATACATCACCTTTCCCCATACGATAAATCGATCAGGAATAACTGGAAAAATTCCCTTGCTGGTTATATTGTCCCAACTTAATAAATGTATCAAAGTAGAGATTCCTGCTTGTTTAGCAGCATATAAAAATTTGGCTTCTAAAAAATTAATAGGATAGGTAGAAACGACCAAACGGGGATTGATTTCTTGGAGTAATTCGGTCGCTCTTTTTGACACTAAATACTTTTTTTCTTTGGCTTTAAATCGTCTGCGTATACTCGGAAAATGAGGAATTAATCGGTGAAT
The DNA here is from genome assembly GCA_964645475.1 of uncultured Saprospiraceae bacterium. Lineage (GTDB taxonomy): Bacteria > Bacteroidota > Bacteroidia > Chitinophagales > Saprospiraceae > JALZUU01. Next base: position 14,307 of record CAZYAC010000001.1, read on the forward strand.
TGGGTAATAAATAAAAGGTCGTATTCGCTTCCAAGGATGTTTTGAATCTGTGTATAAAATACTGTACAAATGCTTTTCCCAAAACACGGGATTACTTTTGATATCTTCAAGATAATATATTCGCTTTACACCGTAATCATCATCCCATATTGTTTGAGAAATTTTGGCATCATAAACCTGAATATTACTATGTTGACTGAGGTTTTGAAAATTAGCATCAGTGGCATCAGGCGTAATGATGGCGATCTTTTTGCCACGATCAGCAAGCTGTAAAATCAGTCCTGTTTGCAACAACATTCGAGCTGCAAAACCATGCGATATTACATAGCAGATATCTATACGCTTTGGGTTAGCATTCATTATTGGCATAATTACTTGCTGCGGTCCAATCGTCCATAGTATCTATATTGATGTCAGGTGAACGTTTCATAAGGTGATGAATAATTTTGTTTCCATACAAAGATTTTTGCGTTTGAACTACGTTTGATTTTGTAATATAAATTGAACCATCTCTATGATAAGCGGATGGTAAATCTTGTCTTCTAGTAATAATCTGTTCAGCGCTAACTGCTAGTTTTAAAAATCCAGTTTGGGGGTCTTGCTCGTATATCCAATACGGATTGTAGATATGCGGAACTTCTCGTACCGAAATTAACGAGTCTGCTTTTGCGTTTATAAATTTTTGAATCGCCTCATTGATATCTTCTGGATTTCGAAATGGGACCGTTGGTTGTAATAAGCATACTGCATCATAAAATTGATTGTCTTTTTCAAAGAAAGAAAGTGCATGCATCACCGTATCTATCGTCGGAGAATGATCAGCCGCTAAATGAGCAGGTCGTATAAATGGAACAGATGCGCCAAGAGATTTGCTTAGCGCTGCAATGGCATCATCATCCGTTGTGACGACTACCTGATCTAATAAAGAACAGGCCAACGCAGACTCAATGGAATAAGCGATTAAAGCTTTTCCATGGAGGAGTTTTATGTTTTTTCGAGGTATCCCTTTTGATCCACCTCTAGCAGGTATGAGTCCTAAAATGCGCATCTAGTTTATTTCGTACTATGAAAAAAATCACTTCCCAATAAATTGTATTTCCCTAATCGTTCCTCTCTCAGTTCTAGTGTGGTCACATCTCCTATCCTATCCCAATTTATTTCATATTCTCTTTTTAGATTATTTTTTAAAAAGCGAACATTATTGGTTCTTCCATCGACTAAAATAAAAGTGCCGGGCAATAAAATGGGTTCCATCAATAATAGGTCTCCTGACATGACAGTTCGTTCAGCACATTGAAAACTCATTCCATTAATGGAACCTTCCACATCTTTGGGGTCGGGGCCATCGAGATAAATAAAATCGGGAACAATGTCTGGTATGTTTTTATAAAAATGGCATAACTGACCATTATGTGTTCCTATTTCAACCTTACTATATTGAATCTTGACAAAATCTTTTAACGCTTCCGGTAATCTTTCTTTAGAAACAGCGATCCATTTTTCAGAAGTATCTACAGAAAAACATTGAAATTGAAACCGATTGCGAATTTTTGGTGGAGGGCTGAGTGTCTCCCAATCCAATTTATTTTTCAATAAGGCATCCGCAATAATAACGGTGGAATATCCCACGCCAAATTCTAAGACCGTAAAACTTTTTCTTCTTCTAATCAATTGGTGAAGTCGAACCAAATCAGTTTGATCAATTGCAATGGCCGTTTCTGTAGTATTAGATGTTTTATCTTGACTGTTTTGCAGATCAAATTGAGGAAAATATTTTCCAAGTTGTTCTTTATTCCAATAATCTATAATTTCTTTTTTGATCATCGTCTGTTTAGTTTAATCCGCTATTAATAGGTCAAGATTTTAGTATAAGTGAGTGGGATATGCGCTAATAGGTCGGCAATTTTAAGACCTGCATCTCCTTGCCCATATATTTGATCACTAGGATAATTACCATGTTCTATTTGTTTCAAAATGGCCTCTTTGATTTGTTCTTTATCATAAATGACATCAGAAACATTCGCACCTCGTTCTCGGCCATTTTGTCGTGATCCAATATTGACTACGGGAACTCCGATATAGGCAGATTCTCGAATACCAACACTCGAATTTCCGATGAGACATTGGCTATTTTTTAATACCCTCAAAAAATCATGAGGAGACATATTTTTAAAAAAGTGTATTTTCTGGAGGTCATTATTTTCTCTGAAAGACCGGATGGCATTTGAGGTACCATCCGAACCAGCATCTACATTTGGCCAGAACCAAAAAGTTGGGATTTCCAATTCATAGACTGCTTGCAAAGTTTCTTTGACCTGTTTTCTTGACTGTTCATATTCTGTGGTAACAGGATGCTGCATGACCATAATATATCCTTGGGAAATGTCTGGTTTTTCACCTACACCACCATATTTTTCATAAGGACTGAAATTGAGTATTCCATTTAGATGAATATCGTGTGCTAGGTCAATAGAAGGGCAACCGGTCATAAAGACGCTATCTGCTTGTTCTCCCATTTTTAGCACTCGTTCTTTAGATTTTTCAGAAGCTACAAAATGAATATCTGCTAACTTGGTAATAGCATGTCGAACTTTTTCATCAATATTTCCTGTTACCTCTCCCCCTTGTACATGCACTAAAGGAATATTTAGATAAGTAGCCGCAATAGCAGTAGACATGGTTTCAAAACGATCAGCAACGGTAACCACTGCATCGGGTTTTAAATTTTCGAAAACATTGGTTAACTCAATAATTCCTAATCCGGTCGTTTTTGCTTGTGCCGCTAAGTTTCCGCCTTCTAGTACATTAAAGACTTTAGCAGCTATTTCAAAACCATCTCGCTCTATATATTTTACAGCAGTACCATATCGACCTAATAAAGCAGAAGCAGCTACAACTAGTAACAGTTCTAAATCAGGATGTTCTTGAATTGCTTTCAAGGCTGACTTTATCCTACTATAACTAGGACGAGCAGTAACAACTACACAAATTTTTCTTTTTGACATTTTTGCTTTTTAAACTAAATCTTCTGCTTTCAAAAAGTCGTACTTCGACTTCGCTACTTTTAGTTTTTTACCAAGAATATTTTTGAATTCATTGGCTGAAATTCCTTGTTGAGCAGGTTTTTTTGCTTCCAGGTCATGGAAAGTAATTTCGTGTCCTGCGGGCAGATTTTTATTAACTGCTAACGTTTTTTCAAATATTTTTTTCAATCCCAAATAAGGACTTAGATCATTTTTATCAATTGGATGCTGTAATGCTTTTTCCAAAAATCGGACAGAACGAACGAGCGCTGCTACTTCATCAATGGTTAAAGAAGAAGAGGCATCTGGCCCAAACATTCTACGATCAAAAACGGTATGAAATTCTAATATTTCAGCACCTAGAGCAACAGCGGCAATGCCCGTAGCTACTTGGCTGGTATGCTCTGAAAGACCAATACCGACTCCAGGATACCGTTGTTTCATTTCACCAATTACGTTGAGTCCTATCCGTTCTGGAGGCGTTGGATAACTGGTCGTACATTGTAGGATACTTAGCTTGTTTCCAAAGGTTTGAATAAGTTGGACAGCTGCATCTAATTCTTCAAACGAACACATCCCTGAGGATAAAATAATAGGTTTCCCTGTTTTTGCAATTTTCTCTAAAATCAAAAAATTAGTTACTTCTCCCGAACCAATTTTATATTGGTTGATTCCAATAGATTCTAATAAGTCAACTGCAGCTAAAGAGAATGGAGAAGACAAGAATTCTAGGTTCTTTTCTTCACAATGTTTTTTTATTCCAATCCATTGCTCTTTGGTAAATGACATTCGATCCCAATAAGCATAGCGCGTATCGTCTTCGTAAGAAAAATTGATTCTAAAAGGTTCTTCCAAACTACTTTCTGCCGCTGCTATATGGGTTTGAAATTTAATAGCATCGACTCCTGTAGCTGCGACTGCGTCTATGTAAGAATGAAGTATCCCTAAGCTACCATCATGCGCTTGACCAATTTCAGCAATAATAAATGTATTATTCTTCGACATAGTAGCCTTGATTTTTGCCATAGTAATAACCACCATAGCCATAATATTTTCGTCCTTTCTTTATCCCATTAAATATGATGTTCGCATTCTTGAGTTCATTTTCACTATACATTCGTTCTAGATTTTTCACCATTCCTTTATGGGTAAGTTTATGTCTAACGATAATTAATATTCTGTCAACATACTTACGTAATAAAAGGGCATCAGAGACCAAACCTATAGGAGGAGTATCGAATAAAATATAGTCATACTGCTTAGAAAGTTCACTAAATAAAACTTCCATTCGTTCAGATAGGATTAATTCGGCGGGGTTAGGAGGAATAGGACCACTGGTAATAAAGGACAAATTGGGAATATCTTTACGCTGTTGAATAATTTCAGGCAAGGTATTTTGGCCAACCAAAAAATTAGAAATCCCTTTCTCATTTTTTGCTTCAATGTAGGTAGCTAATTTAGGTTTTCGTAAATCCATTCCAAGGATAATGACCTTTTTACCAGATAAGGCTAAGGTAATTCCTAAATTAATAGCAATAAATGTTTTACCCTCTCCAGAGACCGAGGAAGTAAACATGATCGTTTGTTTCTCTTTATTGTGATTGATAAAGTTTAGGTTGGTACGTAATAATCTAAACATTTCATTGATCGCCGAACGATTTCCATGTTTAACAACTATATTCTCCGCACCTTTCTCAAATGAAATCCGTCCTAAAATCGGGATAGATGTCAGTTGTTTTATTGATTCTTCATCTTGAATTTTGTATTCGAAAAGGCCGCTAATCAGTACTAACAAGAAAGGAATAATGAGCCCTAAAACCATACTCATTGAGATGATCAATTTTCGTTTAGGGTATACTGGAAACTTTGATACCCTAGCACGGTCTATGGTTCTAGTTTTTGCAGTGGTGATCGCTTCAGATAGTGCGGTCTCTTCCCGTTTTTGAAGTAGATATAAAAATAAATTTTCTTTGATGGCTTGTGTTCGCATTTTCTCTGTCAAGGTTTTTTCCATGACAGGTACGTTCTCCATGTTTTTTTGCAACTCTTTAACATTAAGTTCAATTTCAGCAATAGGGATTTCTAGGTCTCTTTTCTGGTTTTGAATGGTACTTAGAATCACTTTTTTTAGATCTTTTATTTGATCTTCTAATGCTATTCTCGATGGATTCTTTTTTGTGGCAGTTAAAATCATTTGCTTATATCGGGTCACCATTCCATTATATTGACCTACAAACCCTGATAAAGCAGGGCTTTCTACGATAAGGTTGACGGGAATCATTTCAATAAGCGTATCTGCTTGATTTTGGATAAGAAAATCTTCCAAAACTTCTAAGGTATTTTTTTGTATTTCGTAGGCTGAGATTGCTTTAATAGAAGATCTAATTTCGCCAAGGGTATAACTCATACTAGAAGCCGCATTATCGCTAATAATTTCATTATTACTCTTATATCTCTGTATTCCTCCTTCTACTAAATCCAGTTCTTTGACTAAACTTTTTACTCGTTCATCAATAAAATCTAAGGTATTTCCAAGAACTTGATTCTCATCTTTAATTTCTTCTTCATTATAAATTTCGATCAGCGTATTTAAAATATCACTCGCTTTTTGAGCAACAGGATTTAGCATACTTAACTCCAGAACACTGGAAGCATTTTGACTTCCTATTCGTTGTACACCGAGTGCGAATTTAAAGGCGTTAGCAGCCGATTCTAAAGGAAGCACTTTTAATCGATATTGACCTTTAATGACAGCGATAGTAGGATTTAAGGAGATGGTAAATTGACCTTTGTCTGTTTGAAAAGGAATACCATAATAAAATTTTTCACCTAGATCGTCTTCTTTTTCTCTTAAAAGAAAGCTTTGATAATCATTTTGTTCAATTAAGTAATCGACGCCAAAAATTGCATTTGTTTCCAAAAAAAAAGAATCCAAAACAAAAGGAGTCTCCGTATATAACTCCGTTTCTTTAAAATTACCTATTCGATAATAAAACACCTCTAAATCCAATCGTTTTACCACTTTTTCCATTATGGTAAGAGATTTGAGTATTTGAATTTCATTATCCATAGCTTTGGATCCAGAAATAGCTTCATCATTTATCAAAATAGATTCTGCCGAAATATTACCACTACTTCCAGTATCTTTGATTAGGAGAATAGCTCTCGCAGCGTATTCAAAGGTAGCATAGCGCAGATATAAATTTGCACAAGAATAGGCGATGATAAGCGATAATAGGAAGAGCCACCATGCAGATAACATTTTCGAAAATAATTTTCGAAAATCAATGACAATATTTTCTGTATGCTTCACCGGTGGTGATGTGATTTTATTTTCCAAGTATCTTGATATTAACTGATCGTAATTGAGTTTAAGTACTAAGGCTTTTCTAAAGTAGCAAAGTCAAACTAAGCGTATATTTAAAATGCTACCTCCTACCTATTGTAATTGAAAGAGCGATCACTGAAACTAAAGCAGAAATCCATGGCAAAAATCGAGTTGCAGGATCTCTAACCGCGTTCACTTTTGCTTTGCTGGGTTGAACATATACAACATCGTTTTGCTGCAAATAAAAATAAGGCGATGAAAAAATATCAGCTGAATTAAACGTTAGATAACCAAAGTCTCTGTTCCCATCCTGCTCTCGAATGATCAAGATGCTATCTCGTCTTGCATAATTTGTAAAATCTCCTGCTAAAGTAATTGCTTCGATAATAGTAACTCGACCACTATTTACTTGAAATGAGCCTGGGCCATTAACTTCCCCATTGACATTTATTCTAAAATTTGTTAATCTCAATTGGATAATAGGTATTTGATTAAAGTATGGACTCAGCAAGGATCTAATCTTATCTTTAGCTTCTTCTATTTTTAATCCTTTTAGGCTTATTTTTCCGATAGTCGGAAAATCAATATCTCCATTACTATTCACTAAATACGTATCAAAATTATTCGCCCCTTGCTGGTCACTAGTGCCACCAGACAAACTGAATGGACTAGCGGCTTCTTTATCAAGACTACTCACACCAACACGAATAATATCATTTGGTTGAATGACAATTGGTTGATAATTAGTAATGGCTTGTGGGCCTTGCGGTATTCTTGGTCTCTCATTATAATTCACCAACGACTCATAAGAAGTACAACTACCTAAGCATAATGATATCATAAATAACCAAATAATCGAGTAATATTTTCCCATTTTATTCTTTTTAGTCCTTGCCAGTCTTAGATATTTATCAACAATTTTTTCCAAGGAATTATCTTTTCTATATTGGATAAAACACTTTCGCATTTCCGAAATTCGATGCAGGTATTTTTCGTCCGTAAGAATAAGTCTTATCTTCGCTTCAATATCCGCTGGTTGATCGTTGTCTTTATCTGCCATGATGCCCAATTCGTGATATTGAACACGAGCTGCACAGCCATTTTGATCAGATCTTTTTCCAGAATAAACGATCATTGGTACCTTATAAAGAATACATTCGTTGATCGTATGAATTCCTCCGTGATTTATCGAACAATCTGCTGACCTTAAAATTTTCAATTGAGAAATATAAGAAAATATAAAAACATTACTGGGTAAGTCTTCAACAATTCTATTCATATCTTTCCTTCCATATGAAATCACTAAAATCCATTTGTCATTATTCTCAACTGCTTTTATGAGTTTTGCAATAAAATGATGGTCTCCTTTGGATAAGGTGCTTAAATTACAATAAATTAAAGAAGCAGTATGTGCCTTACGATATTCTAATATTTCATCCAAAGTAACGCTCAGTAATCCTTTACTTTCTTGATCTATTCGATCTTCATAAATCATGGGTCCTACATAATGAAGATTGGGAGGTTGAAATGCTGAAAATTCCATTTCTTTGGCCGTCATACTTATGATTGGTAAGGTATTATAGGTAAAGGGACCAGGCCAATAATTTTCTTTGATATATTTTAAAGGAAACTGCTCTTGCTTCGCAAAGTCCAATAAGACAGATCTTCTATCCGTTCCGCCCGAAAGCCATTTTCTTTTTTTAAAGATCCACCATCGTTGTAATTTGACCACCCTCCAGGCTATTTCAATTCCTATTTTACTACCTTTCCATCCTTCTCCAGGTATCGTATCTGATAATAAGTAAGGCGACTGGTTACTTTTCCATAAGGTAAACCATTGACTAAGCAGCAGAATGGGTATTGGCTGGGCATAAGCTTTTAGGATATACTCATGAAGTTCGACATCAATAATCAAAAAATCTGGCGATTCACGATCCACCAACTTAGAAAAAGAGATAGGCTCTATTCGTTCAAGGGCTTCTGCTTTCCTTTTTTGCTTATTTTTTTGTTTGTAAAAAAAACGTTTTATTTTTTTTAATGGCCCGTTGAATTTCGGAAGATCAACGTTGGCATCCGTATTAATGGGATCAAGTTTTATAAATGGATTTTTTTTGAAATTAAACCGAGATTCCACCTCTTTTGGAGCAGCACAAAGTACTTGATGTCCATCAGCCTCTAAGCGAGAAATCAGTTCAAAGCTAGCATTTAAAATGCCCGTTAAGCCCGAGGTGACACAAATAATTTTAGCCATGTTCGAACATACTATTTATTTGAATATTCTGAATCTTCCAAAATACTTTTTATCATATCTTCTATAGATAGTGCCAGCTCCGCTATTGTTGGTTTTTGAAAAATTAAGTTAACGGGCAAGTCTAGTTCAAAGTCCTCTTTCAAACGACTTATAATTCGAATTCCAGTGAGCGAATCTCCTCCTATTTCTATAAAATTATCATGTATTCCAATTTTATCAATTTGCATTACTTCTGACCAGGTAGCTTGAATGATTTCTTCAAATTCGGTTTGGGCCGCAACATAAAGCGTCTCTTGAACAGGGCGAATGGCATCGGGTTCAGGTAGCGCACTGTGATCAATTTTACCATTGATCGTCAAGGGTAAATAATCTATTGGTATAAATTGTACGGGAATCATGTAATCAGGAAATTGCACCTTCAAAAAGCTACGCAATTTTGCTTCTTCCATTGCTCCTGAGCTCACATAATAAGCTACTAACTGTTCATTTTTTTTATCTACTGCTCTAGCTTTTGCATAGCCTATTTCACTTAATATTTTATTTACTTCTTGCTCATCAATTTCTTCATTGATCTCATCTAAAGAAGCTTGTCTTGTTTTATGTCCGATCCGTACATCCCAACTATATGGAAAGGCATAATTACTATATCCTAGTTCTTTTTTATGTACATAAATTCCTGCTTGATTGATCAAACAGTTGGTTGACCTTCCGGTATCTGATGGCCGCACCCAAGGCAATTTATTATCGAGATAATCCAACATTTCATCCAAACTAACATCGGTATATCTATAAAAATCAAGAAATTTTACTTTTTCAAAAACAGCATCATCTTCAAACATTGAGACATCCAATAATTCTGTGACAGCATCTTCTACTTGATGATATGCTTTACGAGCATTGAGGATCATCTCATCTATTTTATCAACATCAACCACTTCTTGTCTAAAAAGTTCTTCTGTTAAACGAGTTTCAAAAAACTGTCCTCTGGATAGACCGGTTATGATGTAGGGAATTTTTTTCTCTAAAGCAATTTGCACACTAAGGGTATAGATCGTTTTAAAACATCCATCACAAACGTTACAATGACGTTGTAGGCTGTCTACAAAAATAGCATTCATGGCCTCTGTTTCACCAAAAATATGATCGACTCCTAAATCTTTGACAATCCTTCTGATATTGTCTTTTGCACCTTCCGATATATAACCATTATCTAAGGTGAATGCTAAAACACTTAACCCCATTTCTCGTAATTGTGCCAACGCATAAGAGCTATCTTTTCCACCACTCAACAACATTAGGCAATCATACTCCCCTTTTTCAGTAGTCGGTATTTGATCAAATAATGCTTTAAAGTCTGTTTTAGTTTTAAAATACGTTTTTACCTTTTCTTGATAGCTAGTAAAGGATTGGCACAAATGACAAACACCATCTTCGTCAAAGGTTGCATTAGGATAATTTGATGGTAGTCCACAGGCTGTACAATTGTGAACTTCCTCTAAGTTAACGGATTTTGTTCGGTGTCGAATATCCACAATTGCCTTTTCTATATTGGGGTATTGATTGATGGCATGTTCGATTTCAGCTAATTCTACTCTCCTACCTCTTATCTTTACCTGTAGGTCTCTGCGTCCTAGATATTCATAATAATCTTTCATGGAATTTTTACGAACTAGGTCACCCGTTCTATACATCAAGGTATTTGGCAGAAATGGATTAGGAATAAATTGTTTTTTTGTCAAAACCTCTTGCTGCCAATACCCCTTGGCCAAACCTACTCCACTTATGTATAACTCTCCAGCGACACCATCTGGAACAGGATTCAGGTAATCATCTAATATATATACTTGTGTATTATCAATCACCTGTCCTATAGGAACAGAGGCATTTTTATGATCTTTTTGTGGATCAAATTGATGAACAATACAACCAACGGTGGCTTCCGTAGGACCATATTCGTTATATATCTTTAAGGTAGAATTAAAATTATTTTGAACAAATTGAGCAATATCAGTAGCAAAATTTTCTCCACCAACAATCATTGTTTTTAATCCCGAATTTTGAAATGATTTTCCTTTTAGTAAAGATAAATGAGAAGGGGTTAATTTTATGAAGTTGACTTGGTTGTCTTCTAGAACTTGGAAAACAGAAAGATCTGGTCCATCATCTGGTTCTTGGTAACTAATAATTTGACCACCACAAGCTAAGGGAAGAAAAATAGAAGTAATGGTCAAGTCAAAACCTACCGCCGTAAACAAAGGGACAATTGGACTAAATCCATCAACATAATGATTAGTTGCCCATTGGATATAATGTGAAAGCGAGCGATGATTAATCATTACTCCTTTAGGTTGACCTGTTGAACCAGAGGTATATATTATATAGGCTACCTCTTTTTGAGATAAATCAATATTGGGAGCAGAAATAGCTAGTTGATTGATAAAAGCAGCTTCTTTATCCAAGTTAATTAGGTTATCAAGAGATATCCGAAGCTTCGCTGCTAAGGTAGAATTGCTAATAACAAATTTTGCTTTAGCATCTTCAATAATAGCTAGCACTCGACCAGATGGATAATTAGTCGGAATAGGAACAAAGGTAGCACCTGCTTTTAATATCGCTAAAACACTGATAATGAATGCAGGCGACCGAGTCAAAAATATAGCTACTCTATCTTCTTGCTTTAATCCATTTTGAATTAAATAATTGGCTAGTTGATTGACATGAGCATCTAGCGTTGCGTAGGTCATTGTTTCCTCATCAAAAGATATCGCCAATTGATCTTTATTATTATCAACGGTCGTTTCGAAAAGGTTTATGATAGAAAGGCTTTGTTGAAAATCAAAACTTCCAGCAGTATTCGTCGTTATTTCATTTGTAGCTAATAAAGATGGTTTACCAATCGGTTGGAATCTATCTGCCAAAAAACTATCAATGAGACGTACAAATTGGTCAGGAGCTGCTGCTCGTTGCTGCTCATTAAAGATTGCATTGTTAAGATCAAACCCCAACTCAATACAACCAGAAGCATCAAAGTCATAGACTTGTATTCTCATATGGTGTCCTGGATCGGCGTGTCGAGTATGAATCCATTCTGACTTTGCAGGTATGCCATCTACATCTTTAAAACTAGCATTGATATAATTGAGCACAACATTGAATCTTCTATTTAAATCAGAAGAGCTTAAACCAGCTTGAGCATATCTTAAAAATGAAAGAGATTCATCTCTTGTTTTTTGAAATAAACTGCTAAACGAATCAGTCGGATCAATATCCACCATCATCGGAAATAGCTCTATGAATAAACCAGGTGTTTCCTTAAATTCTTTTGTTGTTCTATTGTGAGCTGGCGTTCCAATGGTTAATCTTTGTTGTCCCGTTATCCGGTATAAATAACTAAAAACAATAGTAGAAAAAATAGAGAACAAGGATAGATCTTGTGTCCAAGTTCTCAGGTCTGACTCCATGGTTAAGCTACGCAACAAGTCTGATTTTTCTTTACTTAAAGTGATGCTAATTCTCTCAGATTGGCTGATGCGTTCTCGGTTGAGATGGCCATAAAAACTTGGTGGATCAGGCAAATCAGCAGCTTTATCCTCCCAATATTTATTTGCTTCTTTTTGAGCAGCTATGGTTTTATGATTTGCCTCAAACTGGATATAACGCTCAAATAAAGGTAAGGGGGTTGAGGATATTTCAAGGCCTTCACTCAATGATTTATAACTATTTATCAAAGATTCATATTGTTTGGTTATCGCCCAAGCATCCGTAATTAAATGATGTTGGTTAAAATACCAAACATATTTTTCTTCCTCAATTTTAAGGAGCACTGCATCAAATAAACAGTTGGTAATATCAAATATATTTTGGCTCCGATTAATAGCCCAATCTGATATTTTTTTATCTACATCCTTCTTGTCAGAAAAATCTAAATAGCTTAATTCGCAGGAAAAAGAAGCAGTTATTTTTTGTTGAATTTGTCCATCTACTTTAACAAATACCGTTCGCATGGCATCACATTGCTGAACTAAAATTTGAAAAGCTTTTTGAAATATTGGTACATCAATAGCAATCGCAAGCTCAAAGGTCAATGCCATATTGTACATTGGAGAATTTGGACTCATCTGCTGCCCTGTCCAAATCAATAACTGACTTTGAGTAAGGTCAAAATATTTATCTCCCTCATTATATTGTTCCGTCAACTTCATTCGTCTTTAGTTTTCGACACGCTCGATATAATTGGTTATTGCTTCAACTGTCATGAAGTTTTCTATGGTCATATCTTGTGGAGCTACCTTAAATTTATATTTTTCTTCTACAAACTGTATTAGTCGCATCATTCCCATGGATTCTACCAATCCACTACCTAATAAATCATCTGTTGGTGCAATTTCTAGTTCAGACTGCCCACTGTGCAACTCTTCTTTGATGAAATTAATAATCGTTTGATTTTTCATTATTTTGCCTTGTTGTTTTTCTTTGATTATCTTATTTGAAGTTGTTCTTTTAATGCTGATCGTTTTACTTTACCCGAACCTGTTCTGGGAAAAGATGCCACAAAGGTAATTTTCTCTGGAATAGCATAAACTGGTAATTTAGTTTTTAAAAATAGTATCAATGCTTCCTCCTTAATATCCATACCAGACCGCAAAATAATCACCGCTTCTAATTTCAAATTTTCCTCTTTTTCCTTTACCGCTAAAACGACCGCTTCTTCTACTACATCATGTGATACTAGCTTTGCTTCTATCGAGCCTAACTCAATACGATATCCACGGATTTTAACTTGGTAATCTTTTCGACCTAAAAAATGCAAAACATGATCTGCATCTAAACGAACTAAATCACCAGTCCGATAAAAGATATCATCTATATTTGCACTGTTTTTTCTTCGATAAAACGACTGTTCAGTTAGTGCTGGTTGCTGCCAATATCCTTTCATCATCGTAGCACTTCGCACACATAACTCTCCCACTCCAGTTTTTAATTCTTCCTCATTTTCATCGAGGACAATGCTCGCGGTATTTTTCCAAACCTTACCTAGAGGAATACCCTCTTCACCAACTGGTGGACTAGGGATATTGTAATACGTACATTGATTTAATTCTGTTGGACCGTAGATATTACTAAACTTGGCATGGCTCCAAAGTTCCATCAATTGACGTAAATATTTAGGTGGAAATGCCTCTCCTGCATAAAAAACCCACCGTAAGCTATGCATGTTTTTTTCTTCCAATGATCCATTTTGGAGCATTTGAATTAAGGCTAAGGGGACTGAATACCAAACCGTTATTTTTTCTTTTTCTATTAGCTGACTCAAACTCGCTGGCAAGACAATATGAGCATCAGAAGCAATGACGGTACAACCTCCTACAAAAGGCGCGGTAAAATATCCAAGGGTAGAAATATCAAAATAAATGGGTGCATGGTTTCCAAAAACATCATTTTCGTTTAACCCATAAAGATCTGCCGTCAAGCGAGCATACGCTAGACCACTGGCATGGGTATGCATGATTCCTTTGGGATTTCCAGTAGAACCAGAAGTGTAAATAATGTAGGCAATATCATTTTCCAAAACAGGAAAAGGCAAGGTAAGTATTGTTGGTTGTTCTTCTAATTGCTCCCATAAAAAACTAGGAATATTACCAGCTTCTTTCACCCCTATTATGGCATCTAAATCTACCTTCGATTCAATGATATTTTGAATATTCCTTCTTTGTGCATTATTGGTAATTAAAATTTTAATCCCACAATCATTGATAAGAAAACGAGTTCTCTCAATCGGTACTTTGGGATCGAGCGGAACATAAATGGCTCCCGCTTGCATGATCCCATACATTGCAATTGCGGTCTCTAAACTTCTATTTAAATAAATTCCAATTCGATCTCCTTTTTCTATTCCAACTTGATGGAGCAAATTAGCCAACTGGTTCATTTTTACATTTATCTCGCTAAAAGTCAACGACTTAGCACCAAATCGAAATGCTTCTCGATTGGGAAATTGCTTGGCAGAATTTGAAATAGTATGTGGCAATAAATAAATCACAAGCCTAATAATTTTGCAATAATGTTACGTTGTATATCCGAAGTCCCTGCATATAAAATACCTCCTACAGAATCACGAAAATCTCGATCTACCCCTGTATCTGTTAAATAGCTAATGCCACCGAATGTACGCATTGCATCAAGGCTCGATTGTAAAAACGACTCACTCAAACTCAATTTTAACATAGCTGATTCCAACATAGCGGTTTCACCGTTTTGCTTTAACCATGCTGTTTTATACAATAATAACCTCGCCGTTTCTAAGCGCAATTTCATCTCCACGATCCGATTAGAAACAGATTGAAATTTACTGATTGATTGATCGTATTGTTTACGTTCTTTGGCAAAATTTATCGTGTTTTCTAACTGTCGCTCCATTGCTCCTAATTGACTGGCTAAGATACAACAGCGATCATATTCTAAGGAATGATTAAGGATACTAAATCCTAGGCCTTCGCTGCCAAGGATATTTTCATGCGGAATTAAACAATCTTTAAATTCCAATGCTCCAATAGGAATAGAACGCATCCCCATTTTAGATTTTCTTTCACTTCGTTGAAATCCTGGCGTATCTTTGTCCACCAAAAAAGCAGAAACGCCCCATTTTCCTAATTCAGGTTTAGCATTGGCAAACACCAAGACAAAATCACAAATTGGAGCCAAGGTGATAAGATGTTTTTTACCATTGAGTAAATAGCCATCTGATTGTTTTATGGCCGTCATTTCCATGCTAAAGATATCTGATCCCGCGTTGGGTTCCGTCAAAGCATGGCAGCCAATTAACTGTCCTTTAGCCATCGGAACGAGATATTTTTGTTTCTGTGTTTCATTACCAAAATGCAGTATTGGAGTTTGTACCGTCCACATCTGTGCATTGAGTCCAAAGGCTAGTCCATTATCTTCACAGCCATATCCAAAGCCTTCCATTGCTAGCAAGGCTCTCATAAAATCGACTTTTTCAAAATCGCCACCATAGGGTTGGGTGACGGCAAGAGACTGAATACCGAACTGTGCACATTTCTGCCATAACGCTATTGGAAATGTTTCTGTTTTATCTCTTTCTAGGACATGGATATTAAGTTCGTTCTTTGCAAAAGAAATAACTTCCTCTTTAAATTCCATATAATCCTCAGGCCAAGAAAAATCCATTCTTATTTTTTTACAGTAAAAATATTATTATCATGCAAGATAAGAGCTAATAAGGTTAATTACGATAGAAATTTATGTTTTGGATTAAAATAACTCATTCTTTACAAAATTTTAATCCAAACATACATGGTTTTTCGTAAACGATTGTATAACTTGGATTAGTTAGTCACCTTTTAACTCCGTTTAAACAAATTTTATGTGGATGAACGATTGACAAATAGGCCATAACAACTGTATACGATGTTTAAAATATTTACAGAGAGAGAGAAATTTAAATTTGTTGGTCTTGCCGTAGCTATCCTTATCATGGGATTTCTGGAGGTGATAGGAGTAGCGTCTATCTTACCTTTTATGCAATTAATTGCAGAACCTAATGCCATAGAACAATCTTCCGTACTATCTGCAGGCTATCGTTTTTTCGGTTTTGAAACTCATCGAGAGATGCTTATCTATTTTGGTATTGGTATTATTGTTCTTATTGGTATCACGAATATCTTTGCGATTTTTACAACTTGGATACAATATAAATATTCTTGGGCTGTAGCTCATAATTTAAGCATTCGCTTACTACAGACTTATATTGGAAAACCGTATTCCTACTATCTAAAGACCAATACTTCAAAATTACAAACTTATATTGTATCCGAGGTCAACATGTTGACTGGAGGTATTATTATTCCATTTATAGAAGTAATCTCTAGGTCCTTTGCGGCGATCATTATTTTCACCTTACTATTGACGGTTGATACTAAGATTGCACTCATCATGTTCGGAAGTTTAGGGTTTGCTTATTTTTTAATCTATCTTTCCCAAAAGGGTTTTCTTAGAAAGATTGGAACCCACAGAATAGAAATGAATATGCTTCGCTATCAAAGTTTACAAGAACTTTTAGATGGCATAAAAACGATTCTAGTTTATAACAAGCAGCATTTTTTCTATAATAGATTTGAATATGCATCTAAAGAATTTTGTGATGTACAACCAAAGTATAATTTATTATTAGCTGCTCCTAGATATATTTTAGAATTTTTAGCTTTTGGGAGTATCCTTGGCGTTACGATGTATTTATACACCTCTGAGGGAAATATCCAATCAGCTATTCCAAGGTTAAGCCTTTATGCGGTAGCTGGATATCGACTATTACCAGCTTTACAGAAATCTTTTGCAGCAGCAGCCAAAATCAAACATAATTATCCCGTATACGAAAGATTGCGTGATGATTTAGAATATAGCTTAAAACATACCCTCAAATCAGCTTCTCCCCCTCTTCCATTGCCCTTTAAAAAGGTTATTGAGATAAACCATTTGGGATATTCTTACGAAAATGTGGAAAATACCGTAATAAAAAATCTAAATTTGAGAATTGTTAAAGGTGAAATAGTTGCCTTTATTGGTTCTACTGGCTCTGGTAAAACTACCTTCGTTGACTTGATTGTTGGTCTGCTACACCCAAAAACTGGTTCTATAGATGTAGATGGAATTCCATTAACACCAAAAAATATTCAGTCATGGCGGGATAATTTAGCGTATGTTCCTCAAGAAGTCTTTTTATTTGATGATACGGTTCTCAAAAATTTGGTAATTGATAATAATCAAGAGACGCTTGACTTTGAAAGATTAAAGCAGGTATGTCGAATAGCCAATATTCTCGATTTTATCGAACAAGAATTGCCTAAAGGGTTTGAAACTAAAATTGGAGAGCGAGGTGTACGTCTGAGTGGTGGACAGAGACAACGTCTAGGTCTAGCGCGAGCTTTGTATACCAATCCTGAACTATTAATACTAGATGAAGCTACTAGCGCATTAGACAGTATTACTGAAAAAAACATTATATCTTCTTTAAAACAACTGCCTGCTGATATTACCATTATTATTATTGCTCACAGACTTTCGACCATCAAACATGCTGACTGTATTTATGTACTGGATAATGGAAGTATTTTTTCAAAGGGTAACTATAATACTTTGATGGAAACAAATGATACTTTTAGAACTATGGTAAAACTTTCCTAAAACACAATTTAATGAAACAAAGAATCACCTCTATTTTTTTTTTAATCCTCGTTCTTAGTTTTTTTCTTCCTAACTTAGTCCAAGCACACTCCCCTGATCAAAGCTATTTATACTTAAGAATATATAAAGCATCCATCGGTGGTCGTTTTGAGATGACGGCTAAGGACATGAATAAAGCACTTGACTTAAATCTAAATGATAAATTAGATATGGCTAGTGTGAAACCTCACTTACCAAAAATTTATGCCTACTTAAAAAGTAGATCTTCCTTTCAAGCTGGTGCTGAAAAATATACCGTTGAATTCCAAGAATCAACGATCTTAAGCTTAGAGGAAATGGAAGATTTTGTGCGCTTTCATTTTGATTTAAAAGGCGTAACCAAAGTACCAGAAGGAATGGATATTGGCTATGAAGTTCTATTTGATAAAGATCCCATTCACAGAGGTGTCCTCATCGTCGAATATAATTGGAAGGCCGGAATTGTCAATAATGAGGCATTAATGTCTAATATCTATAGCCCTGGAAACACCTTACAAAATCTTTCGCTTGCTGATGTATCGTTGTGGAAAGGATTCGTTGCATTAGTAAAGTTAGGGGTATGGCATATCTGGATTGGATTGGATCATATCTTATTTATTATTGCGCTTATCTTACCTTCTGTCGTGCGACGAAGAAAAGAAGGAGATGCACTCACTGCGCTTGACAGTAATAGCGCTTGGATTCCAGTCGACAACTTCAAATCTGCATTTTTATACATCATTAAAATAATCACTTTTTTTACCATCGCTCACTCCATCACTTTAGCATTGGCATCCCTCAACATTGTCAATCTCCCTTCTTGGCTGGTAGAGTCTATCATTGCTTTTTCGATTGCACTTGCTGCGTTACACAATATTACGCCCATCTTTAAAAGCAAAGAATGGATTATTGCTTTTGGATTTGGTTTATTTCATGGATTTGGATTTGCTAGTGTTCTTGGCGAAAAAGGTTTAGGTGGCGATTATATGATTTTATCCTTACTGGGTTTTAATGTCGGGGTTGAATTGGGTCAAGTACTCATCATCTGCATGGTATTTCCTTTTCTTTATCTACTCAGAAAACAAAAAATATATCCTCCGATCATCAAATACGGCTCTATCGTTTTAATTTTAATTTCTTTCTATTGGATGTACGAAAGAATATTTGATGTTGAGTTGGCTTGGGGTGGTTATTTTTGGAATATCTATGATGCGATTTTCAAGTAAAATATTTGAGTAGATTGATCGAATAATTTGATTAATAACAATCTAGGTCATCCTTTATGTCTTCAGATCCTAAAAATAAAAAATCCTCCATTTTAGCACAATGGCGAAATCGTAAAAAAGACGTTTCGCCTGCTTTTACTATTCCCCTAAAACCGAAAGAGGAAATTGCTAGACCTTCAAGTGGTCAACATCGACTTTGGTTATTACAAAAACTATATCCTGAAAATCCCTTCTATCAATATGCTCATTTATATACCATAAAAGGAACACTAGATATTGATTTACTAAAGGATAGTTTCCAATTTTTAATAGATAAACATGCTATTTTAAGAACTAACTTCTTAGAGACCGAAGAAGGGGTGATTTTAAAAATTAATCCTACTGAAAAATTAAATTTTGATTTTACTGACCTATCTGATTTGAAGGTTGAAACAGCGCAACAACAAGCTCAAAAAACCATCCAAACACATGCGCTTAAAACATTCAACCTTGAAAAAGATAGCTTAGTCAGGCTCCATTTATTAAAAATAACTAAAGACCAATTTCTTTTAGCCTTATCTATTCATCATATCATCGGAGACCGTTCTTCTCTACTATTAATGAATCAGGAATGGCTCAGATATTACAAAACGATTAAGGAAAATAAAGACATTCCCTCTTTTGATAAAAACAGTATACAATACGTAGACTATGCCCACTGGAAAAACCAACAAGCAACCAAGGAAAAAGATATCCAATATTGGCAGCAAAAACTAAGTGGACCGTTAGCGACACTTGCTTTGCCTACTGATTTCCAAAGACCAAAGGAATTTAAATTTAAAGGATCTACTATACGTCAGTTATTGTCTCCCACTGTTTCACAACAACTAAAACAATTAGCTAAAGACCAACAAACTACCATGTACGTGGTCCTTTTGAGTGCGTTCAAAACCTTATTATTTAGATATACGCATCAAGAAGACATCATTGTTGGTTGTCCTTTTAGTACAAGAGATCAAAAATCCTTAGAACAACTCATTGGATTTTTTAATGAAACTTTAGTTTTAAGAACTAGACTCTCAGATCAACTCAAATTTAGTGATTCTATTGCTGCGGTCAAAGAAACATCCATACAGGCATTGACCCATAAAAATGTCGGATTTGATGAATTAGTTAAACGTATAAAACCCGGACGAAAGGGTACGACCAATCCATTATTTCAAATCATGTTTGTCTATAATGAGGTAGCTAATCGTCAAGCCCTTGAAGGGTTATCCATCACAGAAGAAACGATAGACTTAGGGGTTTCAAAATTTGATCTTACGCTTTTTGCAACAGATCAAGAAGATACCATTGAGCTTGCTTTAGAATTCTCCACAGAGCTATTTGAGTTAGAAACGGCAGCGCGAATATTAGACCACTTAAGCGATTTATTGACATCAATTGCAGGGGATCCTGCCCAGCAAATTTCGCAAATCTCTTTTCTTGGAGCACAAGAAAAATCTAA
Organism: uncultured Saprospiraceae bacterium; assembly: GCA_964645475.1. Classification (GTDB taxonomy): domain Bacteria; phylum Bacteroidota; class Bacteroidia; order Chitinophagales; family Saprospiraceae; genus JALZUU01. Next base: position 34,840 of record CAZYAC010000001.1, read on the forward strand.
GCTTTTAACGGAATGGAATAATACCAGTGTCAAGATTCCTTCCTATGATTCCATTCATCAATTATTTGAAGAAAAGGCGACCCATCAACCTAACAAAATTGCGGTAGCATGTAATGGAGAAAAAATAAGTTATGGGGAACTCAACCAAAAAGCCAATCGGTTAGCTCAAAAACTGCTAACTTCTGGCGTCAAACCAAATGAATTTGTAGGTCTTTTTACAGGCCGCAGCATGGCGATGGTCATCGGCATTTTAGGAATATTAAAATCAGGTGCTGCTTATCTTCCACTCGATCCAAAATATCCAACCAAACGAATTGAATTCATGGTGGACGATGCAAAAATCAACACCATTTTGTATCAAAAAAAATGGGAAAAAGAAGTACCGCTTACGGTGGCATTTAGTCACAGCATTGAAGACGCTATCATTGAAAAAAAACAAGTAGATATTACTTTACCTACGATTAGTAAAGATCAACTGGCCTATATTATTTATACTTCAGGCAGTTCTGGTATTCCTAAAGGCGTAGCGATCTCTCATCAAAATTTAATTCACTCAACTGCTGCTCGTTTTTATTTTTTCGAACAAAACCCTACTGCTTTTTTACTACTCTCTTCTTTTTCTTTTGATAGTTCTGTAGCTGGTATTTTCTGGACGCTTTGTACTGGTGGAACTTTGGTTTTGCCACCAGCAAGAATCGAACAAGATATGCGAGCGTTGGCCCAAATAATTTTTGATCATAAAGTCAGCCATACTTTGTTATTACCTAGTTTATACAAACTATTATTGGATAACAACAGTACTAGCGCACAGTTGGCTTCTTTACAAACCGTAATGGTAGCTGGAGAAGCTTGCTCGTCAGCTACCGTATTAGCTCATTTTAAGAAAACTAATAACGTTGAGTTGGTTAATGAATATGGCCCTACAGAAGGAACGGTCTGGTCTACAGCCTATCATATAACGCCCAAAGATGCGTTTGCAAATATCCCTATCGGGCGACCAATCCCTAACACACAACATTATATTCTAGATAAAAATGAAGCACTGCTGCCTATTGGTATTCCTGGAGAACTCCACATCGCAGGAGCAGGTATTGCTAATGGATATTGGCAGCGACCTGAATTAACGGCAAAGCGTTTTATTAGTAAATCTTTTGTCTCTTCAACGAGTGATAAACTTTATAAAACTGGAGATTTAGTCCGCTATCGAAAAGACGGAATCATTGAGTTTTTAGGGCGAATAGATCAGCAGGTAAAGATTAGAGGTCACCGAATAGAATTAGACGAAATCAAAAATCATTTACTTCACTTAGCATCGGTGGAGGATGCTTTAGCTATTATCCAAAATAGGGATACCGTCCCTCGTTTGGTTGCCTATATTATTCCAACCAATAAGGAAGAGGCTGTTTCTTTTAAAGAGGCATTGACAGAGCGTTTACCAAACTACATGATCCCTTCTGCTTTTATTAATTTGACGGAATTTCCAACATTACCCAATGGAAAGATTGACTACTCCGCTTTGCCAATTCCAACAAAAAATGACTTTATACCGGATCACGCATTTGTGGCAGCTAAAACAGAAATTCAAAAACAATTGACCGCCATATGGGAGTCTATATTGCAGTTAACACCCATTGGCATCCATGATAATTTCTTTGCAATAGGAGGGGATTCTATTCGTAGTATACAAATAATTAGTAAGGCTCAAGAACAGGGTATCGAAATTGCTCCTCATCATATTTTTGAGTATCAGACTATTTATAAACTCGGTACTTTTTTAGAAAATGTAAATCAATCAAATGAGGAAAATACCAATTGGGCCTCTCTAGTCCCTCTAAAAAAAGAAGGAACTAGAAGATCGCTTTTTTGTATTCACTCTGGAGGAGCACATGTTTTTTTCTATCAAGGGTTGGCAAAATATATCGAAGCAGATCAACCATTATATGCGCTCCAACCTTCGGGACTTAATAATGAAAATCATTTGCATTCCTCTATTGAAGAAATGGCGAGTTATTATATCTCTGAAATGCAAAAATTACAACCACACGGACCTTACTATATTCTTGGGACTTGCTTTAGCAACGCGGTAGGTCTAGAAATGGCCAATCAATTAGCGCTAGCTGGAGAGTCAATAGCACGACTAATTATCGTAGATTCAGGGCCTCAATATTTACTGGGGGCGGCGGAGCGAGGAGGAAAGAAAACCACTCGACGCTTTGTAAAAATGGTCAAAGAAAAAAATTGGTCGGGAATTCGAAAAAAACTTCGCAATCGATTTATTAGAACCAAACAAAAAGCATTGGCTCCATTAGAGAATGAACAAGAAAAAAACCTACGATTGACCATCAATTCTCTAAATCAACTCTATCATAATTATACTTGGAAGCCATTCAACGGAAAAGTTACTTTTATTCGTAGTACAGAATTTGCAAATAGGACAGATAAAAATAGTCATCTAACACAATGGCATAAATTAGCAAAAGGAGGGCTAGAAGTTCATATCGTAGAAGGGCATCATAAAACGCTATTCGAAGAACCAGAAGTACAGGGCTTAGCTCAGCAAATTAATGCTTGTTTGATGGATGAAAATATCAAATAGCAGTTCTACAAAGAATTGCTTTGGCAGGGGTTTTAGAGGTGACAATCACCTGATGTTTGCTTTCTGGTGGAATACGCATAAAGTCTCCTTTATTCATATGAAAAACGGTATCATTTATATAGCAATCTACGGTTCCTTCCAAAATTAGGAACCGCTCATCTAGTTTTGGATGTTCTTCTAAAGGAATACCTTTTTTGACCCACACTACTAATAATTCTCGTTGCTCATCCGCATATAATCGGGTAGGAAAAATATTATCGTACTTGTTTGGCGGTCTCAATTCTTTGATCACTGCTTCCACTTTTTCGATGGGCGTGTGTATAGAAATATTGATGAAATGAGGTGATAATTTAGTTTTATTATCTAATTGAGTCTCAGCCCATAACTTATTATCTTGTATTACAGTTTTTATGACATGTAAGGAATTTAAAGGTGGTTTTTTTTTTATAGTAGAAAAAAACTTCGAATTGGATTTAGCCGTTTGTTTCATATAATCCTTTACCTCAGGGTGCTGTTCGCTCATCCGGATAAGCTCAGCTGCCTTATCAACACTAAGAATCCCTAGATAATATTCTTCGATAACACCGCTCTCTATATATTTTTTAATATCTGTCATTAATGATCTATTAGTTTTCTAAGATCTTTATATCCTTTTCTTATTCTACTTTTTACGGTACCCAACGGAATATTCAACTCTTTTGCAACTTCTGATGAGGTATACCCTTCAAAATAAATGAGATTTAATATTACGCTAGATTTAGCATCTAATTTAGCTACTTTACTTCTTACGTCAATAGTATCAACAGAGATACTAATAGTAGTAGATTTTTTACAAGAATGTAAATTATCTAAACTAACCAAGCGAATCATTTGCGAATAATTCTTTGACCTAATCATATCTATGGCCGTATTTCGAGCTATCCGAACCATCCAAGTCAATAATACACCTTTTTCTGCATCAAATGAATTAATATTATTCCAAACTTTTAAGAACGTATCTTGGAGTACGATTTCAGCAAAATCCTCTAGCTTTATTATTTGGCAAATAAAACCATACACATACCTCCCATATCTATGATACAGGAATTCGATGCCTTGCTCATCTTGGGCTATAATTAAGGAAATAATTTCTTTATCTCTTTCGTTTACAGGTATTTTCATTAAAAAATATTTCTTATTATTGGTTTCTAACCAATAGTATTTTTTGAGCTTTAAATCTAGTTTCCGGTTCACTTCCTTATAGAGGAAGAAACAAACCAAAGTGGCTATTTTCAAAAAAATTGCCTTATTTCATCGTGATTCATCATTAATAATCTGGAGATCGAAAGTAATAATAAAGTCACGAGATTAATCTACAGACAAACAATTTGCTGTTGAAAAACTAGCTGCAACGTCAGTATTTTGTCATTTGGTGAGCTTTTATTAGAGTTGATTGTTTTTGAAGGTATTCTTAGCCAAAAGCTTCAAAATAGAAGTATCTATGTGATCTAGAAGGTGCTTTAGCTGACCTTGTCGGTGTAAGTCAGTCCCCAAATAATCTACCAATCCAGCTTTTATTAGCTTCACGGCTAGTTTTTTTTGAGCGGAACCATAATATCCCGCCAAAGAAAGTAAATTGACCTGTAGACTACACCCCATGGATTTTATTTTTTCAAATTGGTCAAACTTATTTTTATAGTATAAATAACGTTCTGGATGTGCTAAAATAGGATGATATCCCTTTGTGTTGACAGTGAAAATAGTATTATGAATATTTGCGGGTTCAGATAATGTCGAAAATTCAATCAAAATTTTTTGATCTGAAAAACTTAATAATTCAACATTAGTTGCTAGTAAATTTTCGAAATAATCATCAACATAGTATTCAGCCGCTGCGCCCAATTCTATCTCAACTTCTGCAGTTGTAAGTGCAGCGCTTAAATCGTTTAAGCCTGATCGAATATTCTCTGGTGTATTGGGATAATAATCACCAAATATATGAGGAGTAGTAATAATTTTTTTAAAGCCCATTTTCTTTAGGGTTTTGACCATTTCCACTGCCTCTTCTACCGTTTTAGCACCATCATCAATGCCGGCAATCAAATGAGAATGCATATCCGTTTGTAGGAAAGAAAAGTCTATTTCTTCCGTACGATGTTTTTTTTTGAAAAATGAGAACATTCTATTTCTATTAGAAATGTAAAAAAGTGGTTAAATATCTATTATAAATAATCCATTTCCTAGTTTTATCTCGTAAATACGGTAAATTAATTCATATCACTTAAATCCTAAAAGCTATTAATATTTTTTCACCTTATTTTTTAGTATAAAGTTAGATAGTTCAATATCTTTGAGAATGATTTAAAGCATGTTTGGAAATTTAAATACATATCGGTCTTTTTTGCAATCCTTCCTACTACTCTCTTATCTATTGAGTATATTTCAAACACCTGCTTTTGAATTAGCCCACTTTTTGTCTCATGTCTGCCAAATAAGTCCCACACACGCTGAATTACATAGTTACGGTATCGATCACGTTCATGATCACAATCATCGTGTTTTAGCATTATTAGATAATTCTACCTCAGAAAGTGAAGACCATCCTACCAATACACCTGACCTAGAACTTAAAAAAAAGGCGGAAATAAATACCCCGCTCTTAGCTGCTTCCATGATTAGTTTACCGTATCATAGTAACAATTTCGGCAATCTTAAAAAGCCGACCAAACTTTACCAACAATTAGTCGTCCCTCCTCCTCAATTCTTCCATGTACGATTTCTATAAGAGATGTTAATTAAATAAATGCAACATTATGCTTTATTTAATCGCCATCCCTAATTCATTATTAAAAAATAAGGACAAACTCCTTTTTCCTAAAATCTGTACTTACCTGTATGATTTGAATAATCTTCTTATCATACCTAAACTTATGGTTTGTGTTGAATAAATTAAAAGAAATGACCAAATTTATAATACTCCTATTTTCTCTTTTATCTACTTACTCCTTTGCTCAAGATATACAAGGCAAAGTAACCGACAATTCAAAAGTCCCCATTATAAACGCCGATATTTATATCAATCAAGGGGACAAACACAGCCATAGTGATCACCAAGGGCTTTTTAAGCTAAAAAATATTACGGTAGGTGACACACTCATTATCAACTATTTAGGCTATCAAACTATTGAACACATTTTAGAAGAAAAAGACTTTGATCGTGTTTTAAACTTTTCCATGAAAGAAGCCTTCTTTGATCTAGAACAAGTCAGTATTTCTAATTCGGTTAAATCAGTCAATAGAGTTTCGTCCATTGATTTGAAAATTTCCCCTGTCAATTCATCTCAAGAAATATTGCGAAAAGTACCAGGTCTCTTTATTGGTCAACATGCTGGAGGAGGAAAAGCAGAACAAATATTTTTAAGAGGATTTGATATTGATCATGGTACAGACATAACCATTGCAGTAGATGGTATGCCGGTAAACATGGTTTCGCACGCGCATGGACAAGGATACGCTGATCTGCATTTTTTGATCCCAGAAACCATTGATAATATTGACTTTGGAAAAGGACCATACTACAGTGATAAAGGAAATTTTAATACAGCCGGCTATGTAGAATTCAAAACCAAAGATAAGATTGACAAAAGTACTATTGGATTAGAATATGGTCAATTTAATACAGGTCGTTTGTTTGGTTTAATAAACTTGTTAAGTACAAATAAACACAATGCTTATCTAGCCACAGAATACTTATTGACCGATGGACCCGTAGATTCTCCACAAGATTTTAATCGAATAAATTTAATGGGAAAATATACAGGTGAATTTGATAATAATGATCGATTTTCTGTTTTAATTAGTCATTTTCAAAGCAAATGGAACGCTTCTGGTCAGATTCCACAACGACTTGTAGACAATGGTACCATCACTAGGTTTGGTAGTGTGGATGATACCGAAGGTGGTCAAACAAGTAGGACAAATTTAGCCATTGATCACACCAAAAATATTAATGAAAATTCATTTTTAAAAACAACAGCTTATATCAGCAAATATGATTTTGAACTCTATTCTAACTTTACTTTTTTCTTAAATGATCCGATCAATGGAGATCAAATTAGACAACGAGAAAGTCGAAAACTATTTGGAATAAATACTAGGTTATTTCAAAACTATGAACTTAATAACACGGATCTAGAAATGAGTTATGGCGTAGGATTGCGATATGATGATATTAATGAAAATGAACTTTCTAGAACAAGAGATCGTAGAACCGTCTTAAGTAATATTTCGCTGGGAGAAGTCGATGAAACCAACCTCTATACTTTCATCAACGCAGAATTTGATTTTGGAAAATGGCTCATCAACCCAGGAGTGCGATTAGATGTTTTTAAGTTTGATTATGTGGATCAATTGGCAAATACTTTTACTAGTTTAACCGAAGCAAAAGCCATCGTTGCTCCAAAACTAAACATCTTATACAACCCTAGCTCCAAATGGCAACTATTCTTTAAATCCGGTGTTGGATTTCATTCCAATGACACCAGAGTGGTCGTCAATCAAAAAGGCACCGAGATTTTGCCTGCCGCCGTTGGATTGGATATAGGTACGATCTGGAAACCTTTCCCAAGACTTTGGATCAATACGGCGATTTGGTATTTATTTTTAGAGCAAGAATTTGTCTACGTAGGAGATGAAGGCGTTGTCGAACCTAGTGGAAAAACAGATCGTAGAGGAATAGACATTGGTGGTAGATACCAATTAGCCAATTACTTATTCTTAGACACTGATTTTAATTATACAAAATCCAAATCAATCGACGAACCTGCGTCAGCCAACCGGATCCCATTGGCACCCGTCCTAACCGCAGCGGGTGGATTGTCGCTACAATATCCCAATCAATTTTCGGCGAGTCTCCGTTATCGCTATATCAAAGATCGTCCTGCCAATGAAGACAACTCTATCGTGGCGGAAGGCTACTTTATCCTAGACTTCAATGCAAGCTATACTTTTAAAAAATTAACCCTAGGCCTAAATATTGAAAATTTACTCAACAGAGAATGGAACGAAACACAGTTTGCCACCACGTCCAGATTGTTTGAAGAACCAGAAGAAGTTGAAGAGATTCATTTTACGCCTGGCGTACCGTTCTTTTTGAAGGGGCAGATTAAATATAGTTTTTAGGTGAAAAATGGAGCCTTCATAACTACAATGCTAATAAAAATGAACTACCCCGCAGCAAGCAAGCTGTCGGGGTATTCACTTTGTTAATCGGTGAACTTTGCCGGCAGGCAGCTTTAGGAGATTATAAATCAAAAAAGGTGATGCCAACCAATAGTTAACATCACCACACATATCATTATTCTGGTTTGTAAAGGTTTGTCAATAGCCTATAAAAGGCTTCAATTTAATATTTCTTCAAGTTCTTTTCCTGGTCTAAACTTTACAACCTTCTTAGCAGGAATAATGATCTGCTCGCCAGTCTTAGGGTTACGCCCAGGTCTGGACTTACGCTCTTTTGAAATAAAGGTGCCGAAACCAAATAGAGAAACTTTCTTTCCATCACGTAAGGTATCACCAATGGTGTAGAGTAAAGTATCCATGACTTCTGTGGCCTGTGCAATGCTCAAATCAGCATTTTCGGCGATCCTCGTAATGAGTTCTCCTTTGTTCATTTCTTTCCGTTTAAATGTTTGGGTAAAAATTGGCAGACTTTATGTCTCCTTAACTTCGTTGTTAGTATATATTACGGGTTTTGCGTAATTTGAGTTGCAAATAACCCTCACATATTAAATTTTTTTTAAATTATAGATATATATACTCGTATTTTAGCGCATTTAGAATTTTTATTATGAAAAAAATATTGCAATTATTACTCGTTTGTGCCACACTTTCACTCGTAGGCACTACTGCTAGTTCCTGTAGCAAGAAAATCGGTTGTCCTTATAATGAATACACCAACAAGGATAAAAAACCAGGAAAGAAAAGAGGGAAATCTAACTTGTTTCCAAAGAAAATGCGAAGAAATTAATAGACTAAGAATAAGCAAAAGGAAGTGCGGGCTGATTCTCCTTTAGGAGTCAGAGACGAGCGATGGCCACTCTTTTTGCATTGTATGGTGGCTAAAAATCATAACCTACGCAAAGAAAATTCAAGAACATTAACGCCGCAATCCATCTCCAATCAGATTAAAAACGGTTACGGTCACAAAGATTCCAATTCCTGGGAATACGACCATCCACCAAGCCGAGAAATTACTCCGAGCAATACTTAACATTTTACCCCACGTGAAAGCATCAAAGGCTACCCCAATTCCTAAAAAAGATAAAGTTGCTTCTGCTAAGATGGCACCCGCCATTCCAAAGGCAATCGTTATATAAACGGGTGTCATAGCATTCGGCAAAGCATGTTGCCAGATCACTCGCCAAGAAGAAAAGCCTAATGACTGTGCAGCCTGCACATAAGGCAAATTTCTAATCCTTAAAAACGCCGCCCTGACAAAACGAGCGGTCGTCGTCCATCCAAGAAACCCAATAATAAAAATGATATTCAATACCGACTTACTTTCTACAATCGATAGAATGGCTAGTAAAATAAATAATCCTGGAATGGAATTAAAAACTTCTATCGTTCGCATCACCACTCCATCTACAGGAAAAGTGATTTTTTTGTTGAAGAACGAAAATTTTTCCAACAAAGTCCCCAACAGATAAAAACCTAAAACAATAGCTAAAAAAATCATGACTCCTTTTCCCACTTCCCAACCAAAAGCACCTTCCGCCAGAACATATCTACGCGCACTGAATCCATAAAACATTCCCAATAGTATTCCAGGAATCAACAGAACAATTTTAATGATAGAGACTTTTAATCTTTCATTCCCAAAATACCCTGCAATGCTTCCCATGAATAATCCGATAAATCCTGCGACCAGCATGGATAAAATTCCCACCAACATGGCAGTCCTAGTTCCGTGTATCATTCCAGCCATTACATCACGGCCCAGTTTATCGGTTCCCAACCAATGCCGATATCGCAATGAGGAAATATCCTGTTTAGAAAAAGGACTTTTAAAACGGGTGTTTTTTCGATCAATACTCGTGGGTGAATAGGGAATGGGTGGCATCCAGACCGCCTCATAATCATGCTCCGACCATTCGGTACGAATATACTTGGCATCCCATTTAGCTAGACCCATCGCTACGGCATAATCTTTTAAAGCTGGAAAATGAGTCTCCCCCGCAATCTTACAATAAAGTGGTTTTTCGTTCGCCAGAAAATCAGCAGCTGCCGCAATGAACAACAGGAAAAACAGTGTATACACCGACCACCGAGTAGCCCGTCGGTGTCGCAGCGTAGACCACAACCCTCGCCAGCCACCAGTAGGAGGAGCATTAGATTTTTCGACATTGTTATTTATGGTTGGATTCAATGGTTATTTTAACTTTAGTAAAGTTCTCGCGTTTCTTAGAATTTCATAAGACCCAATAGCATCAAGCATCGTCATTCCATTATATATGTATATTACTATTTCCATTTTATTCATCAAAAAATGTTTTTACTAAATTATTAAACACCTCACTATCTCTTCAACCTAAATCGTTTCGCCTTCTGTTTAAAGAAAAAAATACGCTCAGTAGCCAGATATAAAGTTTTATTATCCCAAAAGTCCAAAGCTTCGTATTGTTTCGGAAAAATAAATCCTGGTGCTTTTCGCTTATGCATTCGACCACGTAAAAATCGGTTTTCTTTAAAATTACTAAATATAAAAACCTTATTCTTTACCCATGGAAAGATGCCTAAAAAACGCCCATAATTGTACGCCGTCATCACTACTGTTTTTCCGTCTGGGCTAATACAGGCACCCGTAATTACTTTTCTTTTAATTAATAAACTATCTACCGCCGCAACAGTATATACGCCAGGTCTAGCGGGTAACACGTAATGTCGGGTTTGGTAGTTGCCATGTTTCGCTTTATTTTTTGAAAATAAATGTAATGAATCCTGATGGTAAAAAAAGGCTTCCATGTCAAAATTTTGCGCTGCCTGTGTAGGAGGGAAAACGGATTGCTCCTGATACCGAAACTGAATAGAATCAAGATTTCCAGTACTTCGTTCGTAAATATAAATTTTAAGATCTTTTCGTCGATTTAGATTATTCCCAAAATCTCCGATATAAATATGTCCTCGATCATCTGCTGTCAAGTCTTCCCAATCAATATTCTTAATCGTTTTAAAGGCTATGGTATCCAGTATTTTGCCTTTTCTGTCGGTACAATACAAAGTGGGCGTATGCCCTCCATCATTATGCCACCACAAAAAATCTAAACCTTCAACCCATAATCCTGACACTTCCCTCAGTGCATCAGGCAACCTTATGGTTTTTGGCTTGTCTTTTTGAGCAGACAGGTCCGTAGGAAAGATAAATATCCCAAAAAACA
>CAZYAC010000002.1:0-1813 GCA_964645475.1 uncultured Saprospiraceae bacterium
ATGGACAAGTGTATACGGATTACGTTGGAGCAGGTCATTTAGAAGGAGTCACGGTAACTTCTAGTTCTAACAATAATCAAACTAAAGCCATCAATTCTGCTAATGGAAGCGGGCTTGGCATTGACGTTTATGGAGCAGCTCGTTTTCTCAATTACGCCTCTTTGGGTGCAGATTATGAAACCATTAATGCAGTTGCTGATCAAGGTATTTCAGATTGGCTGGATGCTCAATTTTTCATGTCTCCACAAGTTAATTTTAAGGATACCACTTGGATGATTTGGGAACATTTCTATCCACAGTATATCAATATTTATGGATATAATTTCATTGTTAATCATGGAGATGCTGTTATCCCGTATTGGTATTATTGGAAAATGGCTTGGTGGAATAATATTTTAAAATCAGACGACCATGTTCGACAAAGAGTTACCCAAGCAATGAGTCAAATTTTTGTGATATCAGAAAAATCAAACTTGCAATTGAGCGGTCCGGGGATGGCAGATTATTACGATATGTTGTATGGACATGCCTTTGGTAATTTCAGAGATTTACTCTATGATATTTCTTTGCACCCAATGATGGGATTCTATTTAAGTCATATCAACAATCCAAAATCTGATCTCGTGAATAATATTCATCCCGATGAAAACTACGCAAGGGAAATCATGCAATTGTTTTCTATTGGCTTGTTTGAATTGAATCAAGATGGAACAAGAAAATTGAATAGTTCCGGTGAACCTATTCCAACCTACGATAATAATGACATCAAAGAATTTGCAAAAATATTTACAGGACTAGCTCCATCCGGATATTGGTGGCCATGGGAAGATTATTCTGGCTACTCTACTGAATGGGGAAATGAATTCAACGAAAGTCCAACTACCGTAGTGACCTGGGAGCCAATGATTCCTTTTGACAACTGGCATGAACCTGGACAGAAAAATTTATTAAATAATCAAATAGTTCCTTCCGGGCAAACGACTTTGGAAGATATAAATGATGCGATTGATAATCTTTTTAATCATCCGAATGTAGGACCATTTATTGGCAAATTATTAATACAACGATTAGTAAAATCAAATCCTACTTCTGCCTATGTCCATCGGGTGGCAGCAAAATTTAATAATAATGGAGAAGGAGTTCGAGGTGATATGAAAGCGGTTGTCCGAGCCATATTGACAGATTCTGAAGCGTTAGATTGTTCGTGGATGGAAGATGAGCATTCTGGTAAATTAAAAGAACCGATGCTAAGATATACGCAAGCATTAAGAGCGTTTAATGTCACCAACCAATCGGGAAGACTATGGAATTGGGGCTATCTTTTTGATGAAGCGGTCAGTCAAGGCGTGCTTACCTCGCCATCTGTTTTCAATTTTTATCTACCGGAATATCAGCCTAATGGTCCAATTGCAGAGGCAGATTTATTTGCTCCTGAATTTCAGATACATACTTCCGCAACTTCTATCAATTATATCAATTTAGCGTACGACTGGTTTATCAACGATTATCTCGGAGAAGTAGCAACACATGCTGGCAACTCCTCTCACAACGCACCAAGTTATGACCTCAACGATTTAGATCCTGTGGATTACCTCTACCTGGATTTAGAGGAAGAGTATAATATGGCATCGGATGCCCCCGCATTGGTGGAAAGAATGAATTTAATTTTAACGGGTGGTTTGTTTTCTGACGCTACTAAAACTTCCATCATCAATGCAGTCGAGCAATTATCTGATCCTGTTGAAAGGGTAAGGGCTGCTTTGTTTTTGTCTTTTATTTCGGTGGAGTATTCGGTTTTGAAGTAGTAAGTGGT
>CAZYAC010000002.1:1913-4494 GCA_964645475.1 uncultured Saprospiraceae bacterium
CACAGGCATGAGTCGTCGCAATTTTTTAGGAACGGCTTCCTGTGCTGCGATAGGATCCACTACTTTTTTGACTTCGCTTTTGAATTTAGGAGTAGCCAATTCTTTAGCCGGAATGTCCACCCCCATTCTTTCAACAAGTGGCGATTATAAAGCCATGGTTTGCATTTTATTGGCTGGCGGGAATGACAGTTTTAATATGCTGGTCCCTCGCAATGGAAATCATTATTCAGAATATGCCAACACTCGTTCTAATTTGGCACTGCCACAAGGTGATTTGTTACCCTTAAATTTTACAGATGGGAATGGAAAACAATTTGGTTTACATCCATCCATGCCGGAAGTACAGACCCTTTTTAATAATAATAAATTGGCTTTTGTCAGCAATATTGGAACACTGGTAGAACCAACTACTAAATCACAATACCTCAATGGTAGTGTGCCGGTGCCGGTGGGTTTATTGTCTCATGCAGATCAAATTCAACAATGGCAAACCTCTATTCCACAGACGCGCTCCTCAAAAGGTTGGGGTGGCAGAATGGCGGATATTCTTCAAGCAGGAAATGGCAATCAAAATATCTCCATGAACATTTCTTTATCGGGAACAAATATTTTCCAGGTTGGTAATAGTTCGACGGAATACGCTATTCGAGCATCGGCAGGAGGAAGTGTAGGTATTAATGTTTTAGAAGGAACCTCTTCATTGGACCAAGCTTTAAAAGACGGAGCAGAAAGTTTATTAGCCCAACAGTATCAAGACATTTTTAAGTCCACATTTACCAATAAAATAAATAGTTCTCAAGCCAACCATGAAGAATTTAGCTCAGCCATTAGTCAAGCTCCTTTATTAAATACTTCATTTTCAGAAAATGGTGTTTCAGCAAATATGGAATTGATTGCAAAAACAATTGCGGTTCGAGATACTTTGAATGTAACTCGTCAAACCTTTTTCATCACCTTTGGAGGATGGGATCACCACGATGGCGTTTTAGATAATCAAACTGCAATGTTGAGTGTCGTTAGCAAAGCTTTATCAGAATTTCAGGCAGCCATGGAAGAACTTGGCGTTGCGGACTGTGTAACTACTTTTACCGCTTCCGATTTTGGTCGAACACTTACTTCAAACGGTAATGGAAGTGATCATGCTTGGGGAGGAAATGTAATGGTGATGGGAGATAGTGTAAATGGCGGTCAAATTTTTGGCGAATATCCTTCACTCCTACTTGATGGAAATGATGATGTAGGTGGAGCCATTCTCTTACCTTCTATCTCGACGGACGAATATTTTGCAGAATTATCAAAATGGTTTGGCGTACAGAACGGGGATTTAAATTATGTACTTCCTAATATTGGAAACTTCTATGACCCCAATAGTGCATCGCTGCCAATAGGGTTTATGAATATTTAGAAATCAGTGTGTGTGTGTGTGTGTGTGCGTGTGTGTGTGTTAAGTTGTAAGTTGTAAGTTTCCCTTCTTTCGCGTCTTAAAATACGATAAAGGGAAACTTACTACTTATCCCTTACAACTTACTACTTACCCCTTACAACTCCATTCACCCAAAAATTAAAACATCATGATTAATAAAAAAGTGGTTACGCTCAGTAGCTTTGTCCTTGTATTGCTTTTAGTAAACGTTGTTTCTTTTGCACAGTGCAGAGATGACACGCATTCTACCAATCAAGCAGATAGTTGGGTTTCTTGTGAATCGTCTCCAAATCCAAATACCTTCAGAGGAGACAGTCATTGGGTACTGTATGATCTTGGATATATGTACCAATTAGGAATCGCGACCATCTGGAATTATAATGTCGAAAACGAAACAGGAAAAGGCTTCAAAGACGTACTTGTCGATTATTCTATAAATGGAATTGATTGGATAACCGCTGGACAGTTTCAACTTCCGCAAGCACCTGGCAACAACAATTACACGGGATATAGGGATTTTGATTTTGGGGATATTGGCGCCAGATATATTCTTTTAACGGCTCAAAATAATTGGGATGGAAGTGATTGTGCAGGAATTTCGGAATTTAAAGTTGAGGTTAACGGTTCACCATTACCTATTGATTTACTAGAATTTTTAGCGCAACCAAAAGAGGATTATATTTCACTAAATTGGAAAACTCGTGACGAAATCAATTTCTCCCATTTTGAAATTGAACGAAGTGTAAATGCTACCAGTTTTAGTTTCTTAGATCAAGTGCAGGGGAATAACGACAATAATACGAATGCGTATCAACTTGATGATTTAAATGTAAAAAAGGGACAACTATATTATTACCGATTAAAAATAGTTGACTTAGATGGTCGTTTTGAATACGGTCCTATCCGTGCTGCTCAGATAAAAGAGTCTTTAGAGTTTTCCATCTATCCAAACCCAACCGTGAACGTACTCCATATTTCCTTTGCGGAAAATTTTGCAAAAGAGATTATTATTCAGAATTCAACAGGACATGAAGTTCAAAGAATTAAAGTGACAGGAAATACGCATCATGTGGACACCTCTCTATTTCCTTCGGGGATTTATTTTTGTAGTGTTCTAAGTGGAGGTGCTGCTATTTCAACCAAGCGGTTTGTGAAGGT
>CAZYAC010000002.1:4594-42537 GCA_964645475.1 uncultured Saprospiraceae bacterium
TTTGTAGTGTTCTAAGTGGAGGTGCTGCTATTTCAACCAAGCGGTTTGTGAAGGTAGAGTGAGTGTGGAAAGGGGTAAGTTGTAAGCTTTAAGTAGTAAGTAGTAAGTGATAAGTAGTAAGTTTCCTTCTACCGTTTTAAGACGCAAAAGAAGGGAAACTTACTACTTATCACTTATCACTTATCACTTAACCTTCTTCCGAATCCGGCTCAATGTTTCCTGTGAAATTCCAAGAAAAGAAGCGATGTGTCCGAGGTTAACTCTTTGGGTAATGTCTGGAAAGATGGAAAGCAGTAGGTCATATTTTTCTTTGGCGTTCATGAACATAAAACCTTTGTAAAAGGAATCGAGGAAAACGATTTGTTCTTCTGCCAAGAGTCGCCCAAATTCTTGCATCTTAGGATACTGCTTATATAATTTTTGTAAGTCTTCTAATCGTATGGAACAAACAGTTGAGTTCTCCACCATCTCTACATTTTCGTGAGAAGGTTTTCTAGCATAAAAGCTGCCCCAAGTCGTAATTAAGAGTCCTTCACGATAGATCCAGGAAGTAATATCTTTTCCATCGTGATAATAAAAGGTGCGCGCAGAACCACTAATAATAAAATACAAACGATGTGCGACACTTCCTTCTTTAAGCAATAAATGTCCTCTATTTAATGCTTCCGTTTTACAAACTGCTTCGACAGCCTTTTTGATTTCTTCATTGATTTGAACCTTGGCATTTATGAAATTTGTGAACGAATGCGTTTCTGTGGCCATTTTAGAATGGGTTTAAATTTCTAGTTGAACAAAAATAGAATTTTAATCCCATTATATGCTAATAAGTTCGCTCTTCTTATTTTTGGTTTTGAAACGTTATTTGGGAAAATTATCCTTAGAATCACAACAAGTCTAATTTTTCACCATTATCAACCTCTCTATTCCTTTACCGCTGGATTTCTATTCTGCGTTCTTCTGCAGGCAGGCACTTATCCTCGCTTTCTGTGAACATTCTTAAACAACTTCAACTTCTAAAACTTAATAATCTTCTGAATTTCCAATAAATTATTCGAAAGATTCCTCACCCTGACAAAATACAAACCAGCAGGAAGCGCTGAAATATCGATGGTATGAGCATTTCCAACGTTGTTAATCGTTTGAGTGATTTGTCCAGCAGCATCCAGGATATCGATTTGATAGAAATCTAAGTTTCCTTTAATGGTAAATTGATCTACTACAGGATTTGGAAAAATTTCGATATAATTTTCAGCGACTTGTATATCTGGCGTTGAGGTTGCTAAACAATCATTCTCCAAAATTAATGCTTGTTGTGTTACCAGAAATTCAAAAGACAATTCTGACAAACTCTTTCCATCTACCGTAGCGTTCCATGCCCCATGACCTTCACCTACTAGCGTATTAAGTTCTACATGTACGCCAGTAGAATCATACAAATGAACCATTGCTTCTGCCGCAGTGAAAAGTACGGTAGGATCTTCTGTTCCATGAGCTATGAATAATTCCGGATCTTCACTATCAAACCGATTCACACCATATACCGATTTATACAAATCCAATTTCACTTTGCCTCCCCAAAAGTCGACTAAACTTTTCACCTCGTAAGTCTCGTTAAGGTTTGTGGTAGAAAGTGTAGGATCTTCAGTGAGGGGAATTTCGTCTCTAAAGTCTTCTTGATTAGAAATGCCTAAGGCAATAGTCGTTATTGCTCCTGCTGAAGCGCCGCCTACGGTGATAAAGTCTGTGTTTACGTTATAAGTACTCGCGTTGGCTATCATCCAGCGGAGGGCTGCTTTGTTGTCTCTTTGGGCAGCATACATAGCTACGGCGGTCTTTACATCACCAGGAGAGGTAGAATTTTGTTGGGCGAAATCGATCCATTCTTGTGGCGCAATTCCAGTAAAAACATTTCCTGGAAAATCGCTGGTGGTTCTATAATCAACAGAGGCAAAAACCCATCCCCTTGAGGCAAAATAGTGGGCCATAGCTACAATTTCCGGCTTAGTTTTGGTGCCTCCCTGAAACCCTCCTCCATGTATAAACATATACACAGGTCTATTTGTAGAATTATTGTCTGGGTAATAAAGGTCTAATTTCTGGGGCATTGCAATAATAGAACTGCTTGCCACATCATGAGCAAGTCCTTCCCCATAGGTGATGTCTTCCTCTACGATGACCATGTAGGTACTGTCGCATGTTACCTGAGGGCTCTCACTGTTGAGTTGTTCAAAACAAAGACTGTAATCTGAATCATGACTATTCGATACATTTTCAGCTACTGCATGTAAGTCTGTATTAAATCCAGTATCATAATCAAAAGTACTTAGATCAACACCATAGATACTAGTTAGCCAAAGAAGTCCACCTGCTTCTCTAATAATATCCCCTTGATGTCCTTTAGCATCCGTAAATAATGAAGTTTCTTGCGGACCAAACCTCGTAATATCATCCAGCAATTCATTATCCTCATTCATTTGATCCAAATTGAGCGATGTCTGTCCTGTAGGAATCGTAAAAATTTTGGTAGAAGGAAATTCAACACGTAACTGGTCTACCATCGAATGGTGAACAAGATCATTAACAAAATAATCATACAATTCTTGTATGGAATCAAAGCCAAGGTCCTGCGCTCGTTGCTCCCAATCTGCGGGAAAATCAATTTGTGGTATAGCTATAAAAATGGTAATGTTTGGATTATTTTCTAAGGCATATTCTATCCAAGCACGATGCCCCTCGATTGGGTCATCAGGTTCGTGTCCAGCAGTCATTCCAAAAAAATCAATATTTCCTTGGTCAAGCACTGCTTTGATTTGTTGGTGTTCATTACTACTTGAATCGTTCCAAAAATTGATAGGTCTTCCATTATCTCCACCACGAGTTATGCGAGTACTGTTATGATTTTCAAATCCGGCATCAATCGCCATAATATCAAGTTTCTCAGCGTAGGGTCTAAAAAAGCTATTCCCGATTAATAGCATATTATAACCCTGTGTTTCTTCTAGACAGTCTTCGATTTGTGCAAAAGCGCTTGTTGATACAAATAAGCATAGAAAGGTGATCTTAAGAATTAAATTCATTGTAATTAATTTATAGGTGTGTTTAAATATTTTTTCAAACCTTTTATTTCTTTTTAAGCATTTGCTGCAACATCAGATAAGCAGATTCGCTCGCACCATGCACAGCAATAGTATTTCCTTTGATATTCATAGCCTCTCCTGCAAAATAAATTTTGTCGGCAACTGGGGCCGCCATTTTTTCAACGTCCCCTTTTCTCTTTGAATAGGATCCTTGAATAAAAGGCTCCGCACTCCAATTTTGGATAATGTGCTTGATATAATATTTCGAGGCTTTCCCCTCAAACATTTCATCTAATTCCTGGAGGATAAACTTAATGATAGCCTCATCAGATTTTAAAGAAGTATATCTTTTGCCTGGTTCTCCTACTGCAAATAATCCCAAAATATTTTTAGTAGAATTTTTACCAAAAGTTTCATCATAGTAGGTATGGTTACTTTCACTCACAGCTTTCAACAAAGAACCAAACAACAAAACTTCTGGATAGAATTTTTCAGAAAATTCTATAAAGACTTTTAGTCCATCCGGCATCTCTTCTTTGTTTATGGCAGCTATTTGCTCAGCGGGTAAGCTTGGTTGGAATGTGATATACTCGTTTTGCAAGATTTTTATTGGAACAGTTACCAGTACTTTATCTGCCGTATATGCTTCTCCTGAATTTGTTTTAAGGAGTACCTTATCCTCACTGTAGTTGATGTGATTGACAGGGCTATTATAATGGATTTTCTTTTTTAGAGCTGATGTCACTAATTGGTCAAAAAAATCAAACCAAGTAGAATTACTAAATTTAAAATCACCAATTTTATTAAGATGCCGCATAATATTGCGGTCTTCCAGTTTTCCGTTTTTCCAAAGTTTATAAGACGAAGGTCTATCTTCAAAAGTGGCAAAATCAGGATGGGTATCTTCTAATAAACTATCAAGAATAGGTGGTTGGGCTTCAATCCATTTATGTATCCATTCCCCTCCAAGATCTATAGGGAAGTCAGCAAAATCAGCTATTTTCTTTACTCGCCCACCGTGAACCGCACTGGCTTCCAAAATTTCAAAATCAATATTTTTTTGATTTAAAATATGTCCAGCTGTTATCCCCGTAACCCCTGCACCAATAATTATTATTTTACCATCATAAGAAGATGGAATCTCATAGGAAAAGTGATTTTTATTTGAACAAGAAGTAAACATACTCGCCATAAAAGGAGAGGCTAATCCTAATATTGCGAACTTTTTTATAAACTCCTCTCTGGTCATTTTTTAAACTTTATTTCTTCTAAAGGCGATTAAGTAAGTACTCAATTCAAGATAATAAAAATTAAGACTGCTCACCAACTTTGTATTTTGATACAAACCAATTCAAATAAAAAATCATCGACAAGTAGGTTAAAATCAAAGTAGGGACATTCGAATTAAAGTTAAAATTAAATTCTGGTATGCCAAACCATTCTCTAAATGAAATCGTTGCAATACTCAACATAAATACAATACCAAACACAAATAAGCCTATAATCGAAGCTTTATTTTTGGTGGTACGCAGAATACCTTTCTTTGCTTCTTGACTAAAGTAATACCACAGCGTGACCACAATAAAAGCAGCTTCAATTCCAATGGCCATATAAGGAGCTGAAGCATAATTACCTAATCCAAATTGTTGGGTTTCTGCACCAAAAATATGGTGTGGATGACCTGAGAAAAAGTCTAAAATAAAATGACCAATTACTAAAGCAGCACTAACTAAAGCAATTTTAGTATCCTTGAATAATATTTTTCCTATAAAAAAAATAATAAGCACCCAAAGTATTTGAGGAATTAAATCATGGCTATAAAGCATGTCAACGGCAAAACTATTCAACGTAGCATCGAATACATCACTTGGTTCAGTTCGTTCCAGACCTAAATAATGAAAAGTGAACCATAGCAAATCTTGCAACTGTGAAACGATCAAGAAATATAGTAAGGTTCCTTTTGGAAATTTTTGATTTGCGATTAAAGCGGTCGTGAAATGTCCTGTAAGCATAATTTATTTTTTCTTTGTATTTTACTTCCAAACTAGGAATGAGTTAAAAATAACTTTACATTCTTGGCTTGATCTTTTTACCGCTGATTTCGTTAAAAAGCCTCGCCGATGCTCTGCATCGCCTGTGTTTTTTGCCTCATCAGCAATAAAAATCTCTAACCCAAGAAACGCAATTTATTTATACCTCATTCCTTAGAAGCAAATATATAAATTACTTTCAAAATAGAAGTAAAAGAATGAGAAAAGAATTTCGCTCCTTATGCCCTATCGCATCTACTTTGGACATTTTAGGTGACAAATGGTCTTTGGTGATCATACGAGACATGTTGATTAGAGGAAAGAAAACTTATAAGGAATTCTCTTTGTCTGACGAAGGGATCGCCACCGGGATTTTGGCATCAAGATTAAAACAATTGGAATCTTTTGGATTTATCACAAAGCGAAAATTGCCGGAAAATAAAAAGGAAAACATTTATCTCCTGACGGAAAAGGGAATTGACTTGGCTCCTATCGTCGTAGAAATTACTTTGTGGGCTGACAAATATATGAAAGCGCATCATCCTAAAGTAAATTCTTATCAAAAAATAATAGTAGATAGGGACTCGGCCATAAATACGATTCAGAAAAAGTATCGTGAAATTGCGGCGGAGGTTCTTAGTTGAGATAATGGAAATCCAATTTCCTTGGACTACTCACCTGGATAATACGCATCAGCATATTTATATTGATGATATCCTTGCCCCAAGTGATCACCGACAATATTGAAATAACAATCTTCTTTATCACCAAAGGGCAGAATAACTAATGGTTCCTCCAATCGAACTTTTCTCACTGTAAAACCAGGAGGCAAAACAGCGTTCAAATTAGGGGTACCCGTTTCGGTGGCATGCATGGCATAGAAATTTCCTTTGTCATCTGACATCTGATATATTTCTTCTTCAAAAACAACAATTTGACATTTCTTGATCACTTTTACCACCAAATGTCCTTCAGCAGGTTTGAGCAACTTCCCTTTTAAACCCTGATTCGCATGATCTATATTTTTAATGAATTTTCAATTTGCCGATCAGGTATAAACCACATCACTAATACAGCGACATAACAAAATATTCCCAACCAAGGCATGAAAAAGCTAAGCGCAATTCCAACGATATATAAAAGCAGAGACAGCCATCCTTTTATATTACTTCCTTTTAATTTACCCAAGGCAAAATCTTCTGAATGATTTTGAATGATTTTACTTCGAAGGAAATTATAAGCCAAGGTACTCATCAATAGAATGAATCCATAAAAAACTACTGGTAATGATTCAACATGATTTTCTCCAATCCACGATGCGGCAAATGGAATTAAAGACAACCAAAATAATAGGTGCAAATTTGCCCAAAGGACTTTGCCATTGACCTGCTCTGTAATTTGAAACAAGTGGTGATGATTATTCCAATAGGTTCCAACAAAAACAAAGTTCACCAAGTAGCTAATAAATATTGGTGCTATCGAAAGCAATCCTTCCAAAGAAGTTTCCTTTGGCGCTTTCATCTCCAAAACCATAATGGTAATAATGATGGCAAATACCCCATCGCTAAATGCTTCTAATCGTCCGCTATCCATTTAAGGCTTCTTTAAATTCATCAATACTTTTTTGCCTCTTCTAGTGAGCCAATCAATAATATTTTTAAAGAAGGCTGGTATTCCTCCGTTGTGTTCTGGAGAAGAAATAATAAACCCATCAGATCCTTGAATCAACGAAATCAGTTCAGTGATCTGTTCTGGTGTTTGGTCGGGGTCCATATTGATGGAATACATGGGAATCTTCCAATCTCTGACGTCTAAAACTTTCACTTCCGCATCGGTAAATTGCGAAGCGGTAAATTCAACCAATTGATGATTGATGGACTTAGCATGGTTACTTCCAGCAAAGGCGAGAATCTTTTTCATTTTTTTATGGGTTTGATATTAGTGTGTTTGTGTTTATTACTTATCCTTACTACTTAAATAAGATAAATTTATTGGATGATGTTCAAAGATTTCAACTAGAGAAAACGATCGAGTTAAGAAAGTTGCATTGGTAATTCCATGAGCAAGATTCGACTATTTTTATCTGCCTTGATTTCAAAGTTTTCGACATTCCAAATACCAAAACCATCTCTCTTTTCCAAAGCTTGTCCGGCTATTTCAGCAGTACCTTCGATGATAAAAGCATAGACGCCGTTCCCTGCTTTGTTGATTTTATAATTGGTGCAAACCTCTGTTTCAAATTCGCCTAAATGAAACCAAGCATCTTGGTGAATCCAAACACCTTGATCATTGGCATTTGGCGAAAGCACTTGATAAAATTCATTTTTCTTTTCAATATCTTTGATAGAAATTTGGTCATAGCGAGGCTCCACATTTTTCTTATTGGGGAATAACCAAATCTGTAACAACTTTACATGCTGGTCATTATTGGCATTGAACTCGCTGTGTCTGATGCCTGTTCCAGCACTCATCACTTGTACATCTCCATGCTGCACCACTGCCCCATTCCCCATGCTATCTTTATGTTCTAATGCTCCTTCCAATGGAATGGAGATAATTTCCATATTGTCATGTGGGTGTATTCTAAAACCTTTTGATGGAGCTATCTTGTCATCATTCAGAACTCGTAGCACGCCAAAATTCATTCGATCAGGATTATAATAATTGGCAAAACTAAAGGAATGATTGACTTCTAGCCAGCCATGATTTGCCGAGCCTCTCGTGTTGGCTTTATGCAATACGGTATTCATGGTTTTAACTTCTTTTTCATTAGGCAGGTGATTAAATCCTACTTGATTCATTAACTTATCGTAAGTTGATTTTTCTTTAGAAGGATTATTGGATTTAGCTGCTATCGGAAGAATACTTCCGGCAAGTCCAGCAATCAGTGATTTTTTAATAAAATTTTTTCTATCCATGACTTAAGTATTTGATGAAAGGTCCAATAAAGAGATTAAATGATATCTATAAAAAGAAAAATAAGGTATTATATCAATTGGTTTGCAAAAATGACCTATCTGCCATTAAGACAAATAGGTCATTTTTTCCTACCAGAAAATTAATGCAAGATAATTTCAGCTAAGTCGTGGCTTATTTATTTTTTTTAAATAATTTTCCAAACCAAGAAGTTTTCTTTTTAGATGTGTTATTTTCTTCACTGGTTGTTGGGGAGGAATTTCCAATATAGCGACTGGTGATATTAAGCAACTGTGCTTTTGTTTTCATTCCAGATTCTCTCCAGAGGAGTTCACCATTTTGAAAGATGGCCAGTGTAGGTAGTGTTTTTATTTTGTATTTATTCGACACAGCTTTCTTCTTGTCTACATCTATTTTAATGACTCTCATACTGGTACCCAACTCTTTTTTCACCTCACCGATAACGGGAGAGAGTGCCTTACAAGGACCACACCAAGTCGCATAAAAATCTACTAGGACTGGTTTATCGCTATTTATGATGTCTTTGAATTTTAATTTTTTCTTACGACTCATTATTATATTTTTAAAGACAATTTTTTTATTTAAAATACTCGTTATCTCAATTGTCTTTAACATGAGTGTGGTATCATTTGTTGCAGTATACAAAGAGCTTAAAAGCATACTGACAACCAATATTCAGAATCGTCAAATAGAGGACACTAATTTTCTCTTTAAAAAGGTATCCAAACTGATTTTATAACTCAAAAACCACCTACTACCGATTCTCCCAAGCAAATTTCAAAAATACTTTAAACGGGCTAAGTTTGGGATTGGGAGGTTTACCTAAACCCATCCGCTTCATATTTTGGGTATGCCAAGCGATATCCATAAAGCCCATTTTATCGATAAATTTAATACCTGTGTTTACATTCCCTGTTTGCAGCGTTTGTATTTCCCCTGTAAAGATTTGGTTGGCTAGATTTGGATTAACCGCAAACGGACGAGCAATTCCGACAAAATCTAATTCCTTATTTTCAATAGCTTTGGCCATCACCGCAGAAGTTCGAAAACCGCCTGTCAACAACAAAGGAGCCTTCGTAACCGCTCGGGCTTTGACAATAAAATCGGCAAAATAAGCTTCTCGTTCTTGCGTACTTTTTTTGAGTTTGCGACCCATCATAGCGGCTTTTTCATACGTCCCGCCGGAGACTTCGATCATATCCATTCCTTGATCCGCTAGCATTTTGATGACCTGCAATGATTCTTCTTCTGTAAAGGCACCTCTCTGAAAATCGGCAGAATTTATCTTCATCCCAATCGGAAAATCGGGCCCAACTTTGGAGCGCATATTTTTATAAACTTCAATCGCAAAACGAGCTCTATTTTCAATAGAACCGCCCCATTCATCATTTCTGAGATTTGTTCTTGTTGATAAAAACTGACTCACCAAATATCCATGTGCGCCGTGAATTTGTACGCCTTTCCAACCTGTCTTTTTGGCAATCAATGCCGTACGTCCAAAGCCTTCTATAATCTCCCAAATCTCTTCTTCTTCCAAGGGACGCGGTTTATCAAACATATTCAAGAGGGGGAGTTCA
Organism: uncultured Saprospiraceae bacterium; assembly: GCA_964645475.1. Taxonomy (GTDB): domain Bacteria; phylum Bacteroidota; class Bacteroidia; order Chitinophagales; family Saprospiraceae; genus JALZUU01. The sequence goes on from CAZYAC010000002.1 coordinate 14,216, forward strand.
ACATCGGAAGGACTGACTACTTCCTTATTAATTTTTTTCGGTGCTTGACGACCAGGATGATTGATTTGCATCCAAAGATGGGAGCCATTTTTTTGAGCAGCATCGGCCCATTTTTTTAACTCATCAAGATATTTTTCATCTTCCACCACCACATTATGCGGCTCACCCAAGGCGTCACTACTCATCATAACATTTCCAGAAATGAGGATGCCTGCCCCACTCTTTCCCCAGGTTTCATATAATTTGATAATCCGGTCGGATGGTCTACCTCCTTCATCGGCATCGTTTTCGCTCATAGCAGATTTTATGATTCGATTAGGGATCGTAATACCACAAGGCAGGGTGAAAGATTCTTGTAGGATTTCAGGAGCGGTCATAAATTGAACGTTAAATTAGTTTGGTTAAAAATTCGATCAAAGATAGCAATTTGAAATTTCTAATTTCCATCTTATTTTTTTCCATGATTATTTTGTTTTAAATATTATTGTAATAATAAACTATACTTGGGGCGATTTTTTCAAAAATATGAGTTGTCCTAAATGATAACTCACATGATTTGTTCGACTCATGACGACGTTCAATTTATTCCGATGTGGTGCGTTGGCGAAATCTTCTTCAGAAACGGAGGTATGCTTTTCAAACCATGCTTCGGGAGACAACCTATCGAAGGCTTCGGTCAATTTAGCATTGGAAGCTTTCCAAAATTCACGGAGTTCTTTTACCGTAAATTTATCATTCGCAGGATCATCTGGGGTTCTAATAAAACTGCTGGTTAATTCAGGAAATTGCAATGCTCCTAAATCCAGCAAGGGTAACATCATATCATGTACCGCTGCCAGATGTCCCAGCAGATAGACTCCTCTGTTTTTGTTGGGAGCAATTTTATTTTTCAGTTCTTCATCGGACAAACTTTCAAAAAGAGCATCAGCTCTTTTAATGGTTGAATGCCATGATTTCAACACCATTTTAGTCATTAATTGGTTATTCATTTTTTTAGATTAAAATTAGAAAATAGTTTCAAATATAGTTTCTTTAGATGAAGTTGTTTAAAAATGAAGCACAATGTCTGTGGATAAGTCATTGAAATTTGCGAATTAATTAAAAAAAACGATATTCGTATCGGCGTAATTGTAAACAAAAAATAAGAAATTTAAAATGAAAATAAGCCAAGACATACTAAACAGAAAAGGAGCCAGAAAAGCCCAAGATATTCCTGCAGCAGTCATTAAATTATTAAATGCTGGATTGATTGAAACGGCCAACTTAACTGAATGGCTAGCTGCTGACCAATTGGCTATCTTAAAAACAACCTTAAAAGAAATAGGTAAATCGAAATGGTACAAAGAATTTGAAACGGCGGTTAATAGTCAAAAGAAAATTTCCGCTAATAATAACGTCAAAGTAATTGGACAATTATTTGGAGAAAACATAAAAAATAAAACAGGGTTTCAACCTTTAAAAACACATACTTCGGATGTCGTCAGAAGTTGGGCATGTTGGGCCATTGCTGCTCAACAAAAAACAACGAAGCAATTATTAACGGCCATGAAACCCTTTGCTGGAGATACCCATTTTGGCGTTAGAGAAGTCGTAATCTTTGCCACTAAAGAACGATTAGCAGAAGACTTAGACACTTCAATTTCGATACTCGCCACTTGGACAACATCTAAAGACGAAAACGTCAGAAGATATGCGGCAGAAACGCTTCGACCAACAGGGGTTTGGACCAAAAAAATAACCGCACTTCACGACCAACCCAAATTAGGATTACCGATCCTTAATCCCTTAAAAGCAGATCCTTCATTATATGTGCAAAATGCCGTGGCCAACTGGTTAAATGATGCTTCAAAATCACAACCGGAATGGGTGATGAAGCTTTGCAAAAAATGGGAAAAGGCATCTGATACTAAAGCAACCAAATACATTATCAAGAGAGGAATGCGGACGATTAATAAGTAGTGGTTATTTTAGAAAAAAGATGATTAATTTCACTCTGCCTCAACGCTAGATTGGATGAAAATTTCTTTTGAGTTATAGTCAATAATACTTTCCTTTCGCAGTTTGCTGAGTACATTGCTAGTGGTTTGTCTAGAGGTACTTGTTAGTTGAGCAATGTCTTTATGGGATAGCAAATTTTTAGCTACTAGCAAGCCATCTTGTTCTTTACCGAACTCTTTAACATAATTCAAGATAAATTCCTTAATTCTGGTTTCACTATCTTTGTATAATAGATCTTCTAAGTTTCTTTGCAATTTTTTGATTCTAAGTCCGTAAAGTTTAAGGAGTTGATTTTTTAAGGATTTATGATTTTCAATTATCATCTTCATCTGCGCTGTCTCAATCACGCATACGACACCAGTTTCCAATACGATGGCCTTTTCTTCTATGCTTTCATGACTATTCTCCTCTTCATAAAGTGCCAGCTCTCCAAATATATTACCCATTTTCAAAACAGAGCGGGTATGTTCATGTTCCGTAGTAACAATTTTTATCGAACCTGATTTTATAAAATAGACGATACTTTTATCTGCTCTATTCAGATAAAGCGTTTCGCCTTTCTTTACGGTTATCATTTCTAACAAATCAACCATCTCCATCAAATTCTTCTTCCCCATTTTCTTAAATAGGTTAAAGTCTTTTAAGAACCAAAATTTTGTAACATTTTTCATTATGGTAAATTTTGCGAAAATTATTTGATCATTAGAATTTATTTAGTTTTTTGTAATGGCATCAAGAAAAGGTTTCATTTCTAATAGAATGATGTCATCTCTTTTCCGCAGTTCTCGAAGGAACCATCCTTTATGTCCAGCACCATAAATAATCAGAAATCTCTTGCCTGAATATTTATGATTGATCAATGCATCTTGAATATTCCAATAATGAGCCACATTGATATTTTCCCATCCTCCCAGTGCTAGTTCTTCATTAAATAGTTTATTGTAAACTTGTAAACTAAGATCCTGAATGCTATCATATTGATGCGTATGAATAAAATATGGATCATTAACTTTTTTTGTCGCTTTATAAGTAGAATCAGAAAGTGCATTCGCAGTTAAATAAGTATTCCAATCATCAACACGAGACGAGTCAACGCTAATCGCTCTTAATTTCTTACTTCTTTCTTCGGCCATAATGGAGGTCCAGCCAGCGGTAGGAATAATTTTAAAATCCATTTTCTTCGTCAGCGGAAATACCACATCTACATATTCGGGAAAGCGCATTACCCTAGGTTCTGAAATAGAATCATCTTTAACAAACCCTTTCATGGCATTTTCGAAGCGATTAGGGGGAATTTCAGCAAGAATAAAATCAGGGTTAATTTCAATAATTAATTTTTCTAAAAAATCTATATTGTAAATACTATCTTTAAGATGACCGCTATGAATAGTACCTAGGATTAGGACTTCATTTTTCAAATCTTTAGATATTTTTTGATTATTAGGACTACAGGATACTAAAAACAAAGCAGTCAATAATAGAGGAATGCTATATAAGAAAACCTTATTTTTTTCTAAATTAATCATCATAATTATTATAGTTTTTACATTTCGTTTAACAAAGTATTTTTAGGATACTACTCGAATGAAACGGAGGAATTTCAACGCCAAATTTTTGATATACCATTTTAGGAATTCCCAAATCAGCAATATACAGTTCCGTACTTTCGGGTAAAGCATAAAGTATCTTTTTGGAAGCGGCTAAACTTAAAACTTTATCTGCATGAAAATAAGGGGTAGCAGTATCTCCTAAAAATCCTGTTGGAATGTCCAATGCAATTCGTAAACAATCGCAATTATTTGCTCGTTGGACAATCTCTAAAAAATTTTCCCGAAGTGGTAGTCTTTGTGAGAATCCCAAATAGGCATCTACCCAAATCTCTGGTTCTGGTATGGTTGCTTTAATCGCTCCAAATTTTATAGCTCTTTCCAATTGTTTCTGTGGCAAGGCTTTATTTATTTCTGTACTAATATCAAGAAAAACAGAATAACCCCAAGCTGCCAATCTCCTAGCTGCTACCAAGCCACCACCGCCATTGTTTCCATTTCCAATACCGATTAATATTTTTGAGTTGGAATCTATGGTATGATGGGCTATCAGCTTGGCTAATTGTAGTCCCGCATTTTCCATCATTAGCTCGATGGGAAGGTCATAATTTTCCACAGCATAATAGTCCATCTCTTTGAATTTAGAAAGATCTAAGGCTTTGGATATAGGGATATTAATTTCTTTAAAAATCATGGTAAAATTTGCTTAAATAGTTTAATGTTGGACATGATGTTCAATAGCACTAACTTTAGCTACGGCTTTGGCTACTTTATCAGCTACGCTCATATTAAGGGCTGATGGAATAATCTGTTCGCTATTTGGATTTTCCACGCATTCTGCAATAGCAAAGGCAGCCGCCAATTTCATAATAGAAGTAATTCTAGGTGCTTTACTTTGCAGTGCCCCTTTAAAGATACCTGGAAATGCCAAAACATTATTTACTTGATTGTTAAAGTCAGAGCGTCCAGTTGCAATAATCGCAGCTCCACCGGCTATGGCTTCCTTAGGCATGATTTCAGGTACTGGGTTTGCCAAACCAAAAACAATGGCATCCTTGGCCATCGTTTTAATATCATTTCTATCCAAAAGATTCGCAACACTCACACCAATAAATACATCTGCTCCCACCAAAGCATCTTTCAGTGTTCCAGATAAATTATTAGGATTGGTAAAACTCAAAGCATTTTTTTTAACTTCGTTCAGGTTGGTTCTATCTTTACTGATAATACCTTTGCTATCACAAATGATAACACTTTTTACAGGAGTACATTTGTCTGATTCTAAACTTAAACAACTCAATAATTTTGCAATTGCATTCCCTGCTGCACCTGCACCATTAATTACTATATTCAAATTTTCTAATTTTTTATTGACCACTTTCGAGGCATTAATCAATCCTGCAAGTACCACGATTGCTGTACCATGTTGGTCATCATGCATCACCGGAATTCCTATATCTTGCAGGGAATCTTCAATTTGAAAACACCTAGGTGCAGAAATGTCTTCTAAATTTACACCACCAAAAACAGGTGCTAATAGCTTAACGGTTTTGATAATTTCCGCTGGGTCTTCCGTATCCAAACAGATAGGAACGGCGTTAATTCCTGCGAATTTTTTAAATAACATAGCTTTACCTTCCATCACCGGAATGGCTGCTTTAGCTCCAATATTTCCTAAACCTAGAACGGCAGTTCCGTCAGAAATCACGGCAACCAAATTACCCTTCATAGTAAGGTCGTATACTCGTTCGGGATTTCTATGAATTTCCATACATGGCTCCGCCACACCCGGCGAATAAACCAAAGAAAGATCGTCTTTAGTTTCAACCTCTATTTTATTAGAGATTGAAATTTTTCCTTTGAGTTTCTCGTGTAATTTGACTGATTCTTTGAAATAGTCCATCTGTTATTTTTTGTTATTGAAGCTGTTTAACCGCTTCTATTTCGAATAAAATCAACTCACTTAATTGAGCTGCATTCTCTTCTTGAATAATTGGAAGTATTTTAAAACAACTTCTACGTTTCAACCCTTAAGAAAACATTTGCTTATAAAAAATTCTATCTACCCATCTAGCAGGCATAAATTTTATAAAAAGAACCGTAGGTAGCCAATTTTTATTTACAATAAAATGGCGTTTTGTTTTACGGGTCAAAATTTTTAAAATCAATTTAGAAATCACGGAAGCAGGAAGCGCGTTTCGCTTAGCAGCTTTCATAATTTTATTGCTTTTATGCAAAAGTTTTTCATATTCTGTTCCATTATATTCAGGATATTGGTCAATATTTTTCTTCCAAATGCTTGACTCTATCGGTCCTGGTTGAATGGAAACAACATCAATATCATACATCATCAATTCTCGACGATATATTTCCGCAAGGCTTTCCAAAGCATGTTTAGATACACAGTATGCCCCATTGAAAGGTGTATTGAAAATCCCAGAGATACTGCTGATCATTATTATTTTACCACCTTTAATTTTTTTCTTTTTATCGCCTTTGAGTAACGGTAAAAAAATGTTCGTGACCATCCTTACCGAAAAAAGATTGACTTCCATTTGGTAGCGAAATTTATCATCATCCATCAATTCTATTGGTCCGCCTAAAGCGAGTCCTGCGTTATTGACCAAACCTACCAATTTATTTTTTCCCAAAATTTCTTTTACTTGGAGAAAGGATTGCCTAACTTCTTCTTTCTTTGTAACATCAAATTGAAGGCAGGTAAAATTTTCTAAAAAATCATTATTTAAGCGTTGCTTATCTACCTCTTTACGAACACTACCAAAAACATGATAACCATTTTTTATTAAAAATTGCGTTGCGTCATAACCAATTCCTGATGATACTCCTGTTATTAAAACGTACTTTTTATCGTTCATACCATAATTCGATTTAATAAGCTAATATGCGAAGATGGAAGCGTCGTCAAAAACGATTGATAAGCATCCGTTGTAAACAAAGTGCGTAAACTTGTTTTTTCAGCTGATTGAAAAATGTACAGTCCGTCCATTAAATTAGGAATTTGTTTGATGGCTTTATTTTTTTCTTGACTATTTAAGGTAGCAATAACTTGTCCTGCATATTTAACAGAAATATCATTGGGCAAAATGTCCTGAATCGTTTGTAATACTTCTATCGCATTTTTATCAGATTTAAAATGATGAATGGCATAATGTAGTCCATCTTCTTTTTTTGAGTTAGTATCAGCTTCTAATTTATGGGTAAACCCAAAAGTAAATTTTGAAACGGACAACACTCTAAAGATGCTCACTATTTTAAAATAGGTGGATTCCATTAATGATTTAAAATTCTGTCCACCTGGATATCGAACAATGAGAATTAAATCTCTACGGTCTTTCAAATCACCAAAAAGGGTTTCAGAAGCTTTAGCTTTAAAAAATGCTTTTCCACCTATTTTTCTCACACTTCTGACAGCAAGAAAATTATATAAATGATAGATCCATTCAACTTTAGTAGAAAACCAATTAACCGCATAAAATGGTTCATCAAGATTAATATTCGGTTGTGTGGCACGAATTAGAATGTCTATTTTTTTTGTAACATTTGCTCTTATTTCTTGAGAATCTTTCATAATACATTTTCTATAGTCGATGATTTTAAAACGGTAATGACTTGTCCAGAAAAGGCGGCATTATTTGTCACCTTATCCAGTCGATTATGATCAGTAATGTCGTTGACAGAGACTCCAGCATAATTGCTATTGGAAGCAATAGAGAGTTGTGTTCCTTTTTTGTTATGACCAAATCCATGAGGAATACTTATGACACCGTTCATAATATTTTTGGTGATTTCAACTGGTATTTCGATTTCACCTGTAGCAGATTTAACAAGAATCATTTCTCCATCTTCCAAGTTTAAAGCAGCTGCATCGGTTGTATTCATCATGGCAGTACATCTATTTTTTCCTTTAATTAATTCTTCTACATTATGCATCCAAGAATTATTACTTCTTAAATGCCTACGACCAATTAGCTGAAATTCATTTAATGGCCGTTCTTTTGGCAATTCGGACAACAAAGATTTTAGGTTGCTTAATCCCTCTAAAAAAACGTCCGCAGCTATTTGTATTTTTCCATCTTGTGTATTCAGTACTTCGGGAATTCTGGGTTTCATATTACTAATATGGATGCCATGTTTTGAATCCATTACTTTTTTTAAGTTCAGACCATTAAACCATCTGGACAAAGAACTCCATTTTCCGTAAGGCCCCGTCAACAATGCCAGATTCAATAATTGCCGAGGATTGAAATATTTCAAGGCGAAGGATGATTTGTAATTTGAAACTTTAGCAAATCTTTTGGTCAATTCTTTAGCAATTTGCCAATCGTATTGTTGCCCATCTTTAGGTTTAAAAAGGCGCGGCGAAAATTTTGCATTATTCGATACTGCAAAATGATTAAATATTAAATCATAGTGGTCAATTTCTAAATGAGAGGGAGGTGGCAAAATAAGGTCAGCATGCCTTGTAGTTTCATTCATGAAAATATCTATAGAAACCATAAAGTCTAGTTTGGGAAGTGCCGCTTCTAATCTCTTTCCATTAGGTGTGGCGAGGACAGGATTTCCAGCAGAAGTAATCAAGCATTTGATCTGTCCTTCTCCTTCGGTCAGCATTTCTTCGGCCATCACCGAAACAGGTAATTCTCCATCAAACTCTGGTAATTTTCTCACCCGACTATGCCATCGACCATGTGATTTATGCCAACCTTTCTGACGTTTGACATCTACGGCAGGCTTGGGAAACATCGCACCACCTTCTCGGTCAAAATGATTAGTCAAAATATTGAGCACTGAAGTCAACCAATGACATAATCCTCCATGCTCTTGCGTGGACATTCCCATACGTCCATATAGTACAGCTCTATCTTGTAGGGCATATTCCTTAGTGAGGCGTAATAAATTTTTAGCAGAAACCCCCGTCAGTTTTTCTACTTTTTCAGGAGTAAATTCCTCTGCAATATCTTTTAGTTTTTCTAAGCCTGTTAGGTGGTTTTCCACATGTCCTAATTGGATCCAATTATTTTTTTGAATCAAATGTAACATACCCAATAGGAAAAACACATCGGTACTTGGTTTAATAAAATGATGTTCATCTACTACTCTACTTGTCTCAGTTGCTCTTGGGTCAAATAAAACAACCTTTCCACCTCTATTTTGAATATCTTTTATTTTTTCGATAGGTCCACAACCACTCATAATACTACCATTGGAAGCAATTGGATTCGCACCAAATAAGATAAAGTAATCGGTTCGATTGATATCAGGAATGGGCATATTGAAAGCATGACCAAAAACATGATACCCAATAAAATGATGTGGAAGCTGATCCATAGTTGTAGGAGAGAAGAAATTTTTAGTTCGAAGGCTTCTTCGCATTTCTCCCGAAAACAGCATCATTCCCAAATTATGAACAGTTGGATTTCCTAAATAAAGTGCTACAGCATCATTCCCATATTTCGTTCTGATTTGATTGATTTTTTGACCAACCATATCAAATGCTGCTTTCCAAGAAATTTCTTCCCATTCTCCATTCTCTTTTTTAAGTAAGGGTGCTTTTAATCGATCAGGATCTTCATGGACCTTATGAATCAAAGCTCCTTTGGGACATAAGCTCCCTTTACTGAAGGGATCATTAACATCTCCTTTGACGGCAATAACTTGCTGGTCATCATGCTCGATTTCTAATCCGCACATTGCTTCACAAAGATTGCATACCCGATAATGTTTTTTGGTTGTTGCCATGATATTTCTACTTTAAAAAGAATAAAATTTCAAAGCTATAAGCGCCGTACAAAACCCAAGTGAAAGAAAGCACATTGGTGTTCCGCCTGGTGTGCGCGGGCAAATCACTTTACCAGACATTTCAGTTAGTGTTCCCGTCAAAGCTAAAAAAAATGGTACCGCTATAAATCCATAATACCAATAAGGTGTCTCGACATTTAGCAAATGAACCATCAGTGTTCCGGCAAAAAAAATAAAAACTAAATAACAGGCAGGAATACCTACAACTTTCGGGCAGACATTTTTCTTCCTATAATCTTTTCGAGATAACATAAATGATCCGTAAATAACAAAGAGCAATAAGAATATGATAATATAGTACATAATTTTTTGGTTTGGAGTTGTTAAGTTTCATCATAATTGATGATGACCTCTTCTGTCAACGGATGTGATTGGCAGGTTAGAATAAATCCATTTTCTTTTTCGTCGTCCTCCAATCCGATTGAAACATCCATCGCAACTTTTCCTTTTTCTAATTTCGCCATACAGGTGGAGCAAGTTCCGCTAAGACAAGAGTAAGGTGGTTCTATGTTTTGGTTGAGCAAAGCTTGGACAATATTCGTATGGTCATTAATATTTAATTCGATTTCTTTCCCTTCCAAAATAACTTTCACTTTGGCGTTAATTTGTTCGCTGTCAGAACTTAAAGTTGAAATTGCTGAAGTATCAGCAATAGGTGCAGAAAAATACTCTCTATGTATCCATTTTTTTTCAATTTTTAAATCAATCAGACTGTCATAAGTTGATTCGATCATTGGACTAGGCCCACAAATAAAATAGCCATTTATTGGTGAGTTTTCTCCCTTTTCTTTTTTGAGGAAACGGTCAATAATACTTTTATCTATTCGACCGATAGCACCCTGCCATTCAACTTTAGGCATTTGAAAAAATTTAAATCTCCTCGTTGGTTTGATTTTTTTGGGTTGACTCAGGATATATTCCAATTCAAATCTATCTCTATAAACCAATTGAAGTCTATCTAATTTTTTTTGAAAGATGATATTATCTTCATCTCGATTGCCATATAGTAGGTGACAAGAAGATAGAGGTTCATTTTCCAAAAGAGAAGTTATCATGGAAATAAGCGGTGTAATTCCACTACCTGCTCCAAAAAAATAATATCGTTTTTTTTCTCCTGCCGCCAACGTCAATTTGAAATGCCCATTTGGAGGTAAGACTTCGAAAGTATCACCTACTTTAACTTGGTCATTTAAAAAATTTGATACTAAGCCTTGGTCTACTCTTTTTACTAAAATGCTAATAATCGGTTCATGTGTGGAAGAACAAATGGAATAAGCTCGTCGAACTTTTTTATTATTTACCGTTAAATTAATCGTCAGATATTGCCCTGGCGAAAAAAGGAAATCTACTTTCTTTTTTTCAGGAATTCGAAATCCTATTTGAACCGCAGCATTCGTTTCGTATCGAACCGTTGCTACTTTTAATTGATGAAATTGAATGGGCATTTTTCTTTTTTAACTGAGTACTTAATGCTTTTACTTTAGGAAGCTGTTTAATACACTGTAAACTAATTAACTTTCAATTTTGATGGTCTCTTTTTTAATTTACAGTGTATTTAAGGTTAATGCAAAATGGTTATAGCTAAGTCATTGATTAACTTATTTAGTAGAGAAAATGACACATACCAAATGCAAAAACAGAAAGAATCATCCCATATAAAAAAGTCAAGTAGGAGATTCTGATTAATCTATATTTTCTAGATAAGTTGACGCCCAATTTATATATATCTGTAAGGATAGAAGGATATAAAGTTTTACTATCTTCCAATATAGTCATCACGGAAGATTTATATTCTTCTTCTTTCATATGATAAAATCCATCAAAGGTCATTAGGTCATTATTCTGATCTGCTCTCGATTTTTTTTGATGTTGGGGTAAGGTAGCTAAGATAGCGAAGGAAATAGAAATAACATTGGTGATGATCATCCCTCCTACTGCATAGACCAAATGCCAATCTTCCGATAAACGCGGATAAAGACTTCCTAAAACGACTGAGATAATAATAGAATTAGCCGTGATTAAAATATTTGCTTTTGTATCGACAATTTGTAATCGAGTATGCAAATTTTTGGAGGCCAGTCTAAACCAGGTTTCCACCCCTCGATCGGGTTTGCCTTCCGCTTTTTGTAATTTCTTTTTTAATTTTTTTAAGGCTTCTTTGTCAACATTCATCTCTTTCATCAAAGCCTTATCCATTTTTTTGTTCAGCTTTTTATCTGACTTTTGGTTTTTATCCATGATTTCTAAAATTAATTTTAAAAAACTAACTGGTTTTGCTTATTCTTATCAACGCACCTTTCAAGATCAATAAGGATAAACAAATCGCCAAGGAAATAAAACACATGGGCGTTCCTCCAGCCGTACGAGGACATTTTGCCAATCCAGTCAATTCCCCAAAGGTGCCTGTAGATGCAATCAAGGTTACTACTCCAATAAAAAAAAAGTACATCCATTTACTCTTGCTATGTGGAATCAGATGAGCTACCAAGGCTATGGTAAAACAAGTCAGCACAATATAACAAGCAGGGATGCCTAATATTTTGGGGCAAATATTTCCGATCTTCCAGTCATTCATTGACAAACCGAAAGAACCATAAATAGCAAAGCTGGCAATCAATATAATGAGCCAAAACAAAACCTGTTTCATGTGGTTGATTCTTTGGTCGTAAAACAATGTTTGTCTCTTGGGCGCTTCACAAAAAACCAGTAAGCTAAACCAATGACTGATAATACGCCTACTACTTCAAGAGAATGATCGCCTAGAAAATTCAATCGTTCAATCATCATATTGGCACAAAAATATCCAAGACCGCCAATTATCGCGATCCATATACCAATGCCGATGGCGCTATGTAAAGCGAATCTCGAATAACTAATATTTTCTTTTAAACCAGATAGCATAATAATCACGGTACTAAAGCCATACATCAATCGATACACTGTCAAATAAAGCAAAGGATTTTTATTAAACCAACCTGAAGCGCTATCAAGTTTGGCTTGGAGCTTAGGTTTTTTTGTCAACAATTTTTTCCCTTGCTTTTTGACCAATAAAAACTGTATCGTATCTCGAAGAAAGGCGCCAAAAAAAGCAGCTATCAGGCCTCCAAAAAAATTGAAGTAGCCTAATTTTGAACTAATCACAGAAGTCAATAATAAAATTTCTCCTTCTAGAAAGGTTCCTAAAAAACTAGCTAGATAGCCGCATGTTTCGTATAGGCTTTCCAACATTTTTATAAAGTATTTACTGCATTGACTTTGGGGTTATTTATATTTTGAGAACTACCATTCGATAAAGCAATGTTTACCGAGGCAACTTCTGTATCTGCTCCCAGACCAAAGGTCACGGTGGAAGTTTGATCACTACCCAATCCTTCTCCGATGACATAAGCATCTGTCAACATGGAACCGTCTTTTTTCGTTACAGTGATTCTAGCGCCTACGTATTTGGCGTTTTCAGGGAGTCGAACGGCGATATAGTTTGCGTCTCCTCCTTTATTGATTTGTACTTTGAGTGGACCATCCAAATTAGCAAAAACCAAATCTGGATATCCATCTTGATTAAAATCACTGGACAATGGGGTAATCGCATAATTTTTATTGATGGCGTTAGCTTGATCTTCTACCGCTGCGAAAGTACCGTCTGGTCTTTGCACCAAAAATCGACCTGGTAATTTAAATAATTTATGCGGTGGAAAATCTACATAGTTTTCGGCAACGACCAAATCTTGTTTACCATCCAAATTAAAATCTTCAAAAATAGCGCCCCATGAAAATTCAAAATCAGCTACTTTAGTTTCTTTGGCTACATCCGTAAAATTAAAGTTGCCATCATTTCTAAAGAGCATCCAGTCTTTGATAAATACATCCTCTTCCGCTAGATCACCTCTTGCCATAAATACTGGAACAGAACTTCCCGTATTCGAAAAGAAGAAATCAATATTTCCATCACTATTATAATCGCCAACTGCAATTCCCATTGGATAGGCATACTTACCAGTAGTCGGATTAGCTTTTTTAGTGAATTTTTGACCTTCTTCGTTTTTATACGTTCTTACTTCGCCGGTATCATGCGCCACTACTAAGTCAAGCCATCCGTCATTATCAATGTCTACGAATATGCCCATAAAGGTATTATGAATATAAGTCATTCCATACGCCTCGGTAGCATCTTTAAAGGTATTGTCCCCGTTATTCATCATTAACAAACTCGAAGAACCATAAGTAAAATCTTTAAAAATGGTTTGGCCTTCCATCAAGTGTTTCTTGATATAATTACTCACAAAAATATCCGCATGTCCATCTCTATTTACATCGCCAAAAGTTACAGAAGCACAAATAGATTTTTCGTCAAAAGGCACTTCTATTTTTGACATTTCAAATCCTTCTCCGGTATTTCGATACCATAATAAACCGGCATCTGTCGACAAAAACAAATCAGTTTTTCCATCATTATCTAGATCAAAAGAGACCGCACCATACGTACTAGAGTTGGCTGGTTTGTTGGGTAATGTAAAGGCAGATTTTTCAAAACGACCGTCCTTGTATGCAAAGAGACCATCTTCTTGATCTAGTCCTCCGCCGACGAATATTTCATCTACGCCGTCGTTATCAACATCGATCATTGCCGAGGCCATTAAGGGTAGTGACTTGTCACCATTGAACTTATTTTTAAAAGGAGAACTAGCTGATTCAAAAACAGGAATCTCTTTTTTAGGAACGGAGTAATCGCAAGCATGGAACTTTTTACCAAAGTCTTTTTCTGGTGCATCTTCTGTAGCACAGCTTCCGGAATAGCGTCCCCAAGAAGTTTCTTGATATGGATTTTTTGTATCTCCTTTAAAAAAGAATAAAAGGCCTACAACGGCAATCAATACAAGTCCGAGAATTGATAAGAGTATTTTTTTCATCTTGTTTAATATTTATTAAAATAAAAATTATTGGAAATTGGATTGACGATTCAATGCCCATAACATGACACTAAAGAAAATAAAATGAGTGACGTTCATCGCGATAGGCGCAATGTGTACACCTAAAGGTTTAAACCAAAACAAGCTTGAGATAATGATAATTAAAAGTACGATTGGATTGAAAAATGCCAACCATTTGGGAAGCCCTTGTTTGTTTTTTAGGATCAACACAACATAGACAATTGAAAGGGCTGCAACGATAATTCTCAAAGCCCAAACTAAAATTTGATAATGATCTTCGTAGGATTGCAGATAAAAGGCATAGTCTGGTGTTCCTTTGCTTCTTTGTAAAACTTCTGCTCCAAAATATCGAGAGGAAATCCAAATACCACCAACTATAAATGCTAGGTTACCAAGGATAAAAAGTACATTAGCCAATGAAACGTTAGAAGTTTTTTTGAAAAATTCTTTCAATCCATAATAACCTGCAAAATACAATGGTAATCCAACGACGGAAAAGAAATGACCTTTGCTAGCCCGATTCAATGGAACCTGCTCCAACATGCTGATCTCCCCAGGAGGACCGTCGGGTAAAAAGTGTAATAAATATTCTCCTATCCCTACAAGAAAACTACCAAGTATTCCTAAGGCAAGTAAAATTTTTATAGTTGTATTTCTCATGGTGACTACTATTGAAAGGTACACAATAAATTTTAAGTCACAAATTAGGAAATATGAGTTATAAAAAAAGGAGAATTGATAGAAATCTGTCAGATTAAGTAAGATTGCAAATATTAGACTTTATTTATTACCTACCAAATGCTAGATAGCAGCATTGGTGATCTTATCCAAAGCACCGCTTATCTTCTCTAAAACTGGGGATCGATCTAAAATGTCATGCCGTTGTTGTAAATACATCGGGTCGTTATAGCGCACGTGAACCACACCGGATTCATTTTCCGTAACCAATATTTTTTGTGGTAGATCTAATCCGGTAGATTGGGCAGCTAGCATCAATGGTGTCCCTAATTTTGGATTGCCAAACATTATGATGCGCGTAGGGTTTAGGGTCAAATCTACCTTGGCTGCATTCGCCTGATGGTCTAGCTCTAAGATAATTTTTAGATTTGGATTTTGATCAATTACTTGCCTTAATTTTTGATAGGTATTTTCAAAATTTTGTGTACTCACTTTGGTGATGATTCCTTTTTCTTGCATGATTATTGGTTTAAAATGAAGATTGGCAAGGTAAAAATTAAAAAATGATCAAAGCTTCAGTTTGCGGACATTTATAGTGAAATTTTTAGCATAACCGAATAGGCAAGGCGTCTAGTGTTAACAATTTATATTTTACCGTATCCAATAACGATAAAGCAATCTTAAATGAAAAACTCCTCAGCCAAATATTATTTGACCGAGGAGTTTGAGAGGGTAATTACAGTGATAACCTACTTATTCTTTTATTAATCCTAAGTAAGTACGTGGACAAAAATACAATTACTGAATCACCAATTTCTTAGTTTGTGATTTTCCATGTTGATCTGTAAGTTTTATTAAATAAATTCCAGAAGACATAGAAGCAATATTTAATTTTATTGGACCAACATCCTCAATAGCGTATGACTGTGAGCTTAAAATCTGGCCTTTTAGATCGATAATTTCTATTAACATATTAGAAATTTTATCTGAAGTGATTTCAATGTTAACATAATCTTTAGTGGGATTGGGATATACCAACACTTGTTCGCTTTCTGGAAGCTGTGACGCATTTGATATGATTCCATTTTCGATATTAAAATCTAATATACCTGAACCAAATGTGGCGAAACGAACCGTATTTGTTTCTTGTATATAATCTAGATCTACTACATTAAAGAAGCCAATATCTTCTGCCAATGAAAACCATTCACTTTGCTCAACATCATATACATAACCGCCTACATCTGTTCCTGCAAATACAAATTCTCCATTTGGCGTCACAATCATTCCGCCAGTTTGAGCATCAATTCCAGAAGGATAGATACCTGTCACATCCGTCCAGGTAGCGCCACCGTCCGTAGATAGAATGGAACCTACTGCGTTACTGCTGGGACCTGAAAACAAAATCCAATCGTCATTTCCAGGAAGCACCACACCACTCCCAATGTCTCCTGTGGTCCATCCACCGTTCGGTGTTGTGATAAATGGTGTATTTATTCCTTGCCCAAATGTGTTTCCTCTATCGTAGGAGATAAAAACTTTCCCATCCTGCAACATATAAAGTAAATCTGGATTAACGGTACCTTGTGCCAAGGCAGCTACTTGTCGATTACCTTTATCAACTGTGTGTCCTAACAAGGTGTTTCCATTCCATTTTGCACGATGCAATTGTTTTGAGAGCATCCAAATATTTTCGGCAGGATCATGTCGATCAATGTATGTTTGGACCCACCCCATATCAGATTGATTGCTAAATTCAACAAATGGTTGGGAGTTAATCTGCTGATTAATATCGCCAATAGATCTAAAGTTTCCGTTGTTATATATAGGTCCAGGAGCCCAAACTTTTTCTCCTTGACGATGCCACTTCCAAGCATTCAAGCCATCGTAACTATCTATAGAGGGTCCGTCGCCTCCAATAGTTTGATAAAAATCTAATTGATCACCACTAGAACCTTGGATGATATTTTGAGAACCCTGATCTTGCGTACCATAATATATATGGTCTGGGTTATTTGCTCCTGTAAATAAAGCATCTCTATAAATTAATGATGTAATGGTATTCAAAACATTAATATTAATGAAATGTGCATTTGCATATCCTGAAAAATTGTATCCTTCTCCAGGGCTTGGTAAATCTGTCCACTCTTTGTATGAAATAAAGATACCTCCATCACTACATCTTGCGGAAAAAATATCTCCAGTACTATTGTAAAAAAAGTGAGAAGATTGAAAATCTGGATGATAATTAAACCGGATTACATTTTGATATTCTTGCAAGGGTAAATGGGAACCTAATTGATATATCCCCCATCCAGTTTCATCTGTCCAATTTGTAGTTAGTGCATCTGTAGAAACGACTGGGTGAGCATACCCACCTATTACTATATTTGCATCTTCTGGGTGGGCTGCTATAAATTTTCCGGCACTCATTTTTCCTGAAGTATCTCCATACCAATTACCAGTCGGAAATTTTTGAGTCCATGACAAACCTTCGTCGGTAGAGACCCAATAATTCTTATTCTCGGTCACATAAAGGACATTGCTATCCCCTCCAATACTAAAATTATTATCACCATGCGAATTGACATAATTACCAACAAATTCAAAGTCTGTTTGAGTAGCATTTAGTTTGTAAAATGAACCATTTCTTGCAAGATAAATATTGGCAGCTCCAGCTTGCAATTCATATCGTGGGCTATATAAAGATGAATTTTGAGCGCTTCCAAAATTTTTGAGCAGAGAAAAACTCTCACCCATATTTGTAGAAACGTATACCGCATTGTTGTTGGAGACGTATATCTTATTATCGTCTTGCCTATTTATGGTTGAACTAAAATTTGCAGCAGGCAATCCAGTAGCCAGTGTCCAATTTTGACCATCATCATCTGAAAAATATACAGGACCACTCTCTATATGTGCAACTAGACGAACAGTTCCATTAATTTCAAAAGCGAACAAATTTTGATATCTATTTGGCCAATTAGCAGTTAGTAATTCAAAGTCATCACCTCCTGTTCCGGTCGCAGGATTGTAAATTGTTCCTTTGTGAATATATGATGTAGAATTATATTCTCCAACATAATGGTTCCAAGTTACTCCGTAAATGATATCCGTATTATCTAGCATTTCGGCAAATTTAAAAGCACCAGGCATATTTTTTGGGCCTCTGTTGACCCAAGTACCATTTAGTGCACCGTCTGCATATTCAGATCGCACGGAAGCAATATTATCATTTTTTTGCCTAGAAATTTTAGGAAGCTTAGCCAATTTTTCTTGATGTCTTGCTGATTGTTCAGGTGTCCAAGAAGCAAATTTATCAGGATTATCACTTTCTTCTTCTTTATTTTCTGGAAGAGTTACTGGTCGTATCCATGCATTGCTTTCATTTGTAATAGTCTTGTTTTTGCAAGATTGAATACTAATAGTGATAAAAATTAACGCAGGAAGTAGAAAAAATGATTTCATAAAAAAAATAATTAACGTATTAATAATAACTCACTTTAGACTCTATTCTAATAATTTTGTATGAACTAATGTAAAAAAAAAATTCTTTTGAAATGTAAAATATGCAGTAAATGTAAAGCATTATACATAATACATGCTAAGATAATAGACCTTATGAGATGTAGTAGTTCCTCAACCCTGACACCAGTATCGAATGGACATTCTCAACTTCATTGGAAATAATCTAACTCAAAATGATCTTCGTCCAAATCCTAATTTAGAGAAGGAAGGTGATGAACAATAAATAGATGGTTTGAAATTAGGAAGTGTTTAGGAAGGCTAAACTCGGAAGTTTCCTTATATTGAGAGCAATTAGGACTTCTTTGCCAAAAGGCTATGCGCAGTTTCTAGAAAAACATCTAGAGGGAATTATTACTTGAATTTTAAAAATTTTAATTTCCTCTATTAAATTGACCTCATTTCTATGTTGAAAACAAAAGCCAAATAAATGTTAAAAATAAATTGTCAAGTTCGAATTAAGCCGGCTACCAAATGGTTTCTATTTTTTTTCATATTCCTTTTAGCTAACGCCATTCATGGTCAAACTTCTAATAACGGTGATTCTTTATTGGGAGAACCAGGAATCATCGGCACCATAATTTTAGGAGTGATGATTGTAATCGTTGCTGCTTTAATTGCCATATATAGGATAATTGCCTTGTTTAAACAAGTTAATGAAAACAAGCAAATAAAAAATTGGGAGTACTTAAAAGGAATGGCAGTTAATCTGCAAAAAAATGAGCTATTAGAGATTATCAATAATAGGGCATCAAGTAAAAAAGTATCCCTAGAAAAATTAGAGGCTAGAAAACTTACAGATGATATTCAAATTAAAATAAAACATGCGCTTGTTCATGTAGACCACTCAGAAATAGATGATTTATTATACCATAAAGTGGAACGTTTAAATTACCAATTGACAGGTACGGAACTAGGTTCCAACAAATCCATTGAAGATAAAAAGGGGTTAGTTGTTTCTCAAACTAAAGACATTAGTAGTCCAATATATGATGAAAAACAACGCTCCAATTTTAAAATTATAGCCGACCATGATCTAATTGAAATTGTTTTAGCCTATATCGCAACTTCGGTTTTTTGGTTGTTGTTTGGAACTTTTATCGGATTATTATTAGGAGTGAAATTTATTCTCCCTGATTTGGACGGTCTTCCATTTTTATCGTTCGGTCGGATTAGACCTGTCCATACCAACGCTGTTTTTTGGGGGTGGACTTCTTTAGCCATGATCGGTTTAGGATATTTTGTTGTAGCAAGAACTTCTAATTCAAAAATCTTCAATAAACGGGTGGCTTGGATAGCTTTGGTTTTAAAAAATTTGGCAGTACTGTTAGGGACGATTGCTTTGATGTCGGGAATTAATAATGGTGGTGGAGAGTATCGAGAATATATTTGGCCAATCATGGCATTGTTTGCAATAGGTTTGATATTTACTTTTTATAATTTCTTTAAGATGGTTGCCAATCGAACCACTAAAGATATTTATATTTCGAATTGGTATATTTTCGGAGCATGTATTTGGACTATTGTCCTTACCATAATTGGGTACCTTCCCTTTTATCAAGAAGGTTTAGGCGAAACCATTATCCAAGGGTATTATATGCACCAGGGAGTAGGCATGTGGTTTATGACTTTCACCCTTGGTTTAGTTTATTACTTTTTGCCTGTTGCTCTTAACAAACCCATTTATTCCTATGCGTTAGGAATACTAGCCTTTTGGACGCAGATGCTTTTCTATACTTTAATTGGAACACATCATTTTGTATTTAGCCCTATCCCATGGTGGTTGCAGACTATAGCCATTGTTTTCAGTGCAGGAATGTTTATACCCGTATTTGCAGGAACAACAAATTTCTTGATGACCATGAAAGGAAATTTTAGCCAGATCGGCAGGAGTTATATTTTGCCTTTTATGTTGGTTGGAGTAGTGTTTTATTTTATTGGTTCTGTCCAGGGAAGTTTTCAAGCATTTCGTTTTACTAATTTCGTTTGGCATTTTACGGATTTTAATGTAGCACACTCACATATGACCATGTATGGTATCATTAGTTTTTTCCTTTGGGGATGTATTTATGCCTTAATTCCAAAACTCATTGGTAAACAGCCCAACCAATTATTAGTAGGAGTTCATTTTTGGTTGTGTTTCGTAGGTCTGATTGCCTATACTTTTGCCCTGATGATTGGTGGTACAGCAAAAGGACTAAGTTGGATTGAAGGTGCCCCCTTCATTGAGAGTGTTGCCCTGATGGTTCCATATTGGTTGTGGAGAGCGATTGGAGGTTCATTTATGTTTTTTGGACATATTGTGTTTTGGTACAATATCCATAATGTTTATAGAGGATGGAAAGGAATAAAATCCCAGAAAGTATAAAATATCAAGCAGATTTGGGTCAGCTCAATAGTAAAATATAAATCAGGTAAAGAAAATTCGAATAATATGTTGAATTTATCAAAAAATCATAATTCATTAGCCTTAACATCTTTCATAGTATTTACATGCTTAAGCTTATTTATCGCAGTTGTTCCTGCCATGCAAATACAAAATTCTGTGCAACCATTGTCACAGGCTATCGACCTTTCTGCTGAAGAACGAGACGGACTACACACTTATATAGCAGAGGGATGTGTTGCTTGTCATACACAACAAGTGAGAAATATAGAAATGGATGCAGTTTGGGGAGATCGACCAAGCTTACCTTCCGACTATTATTATTCTAAACAAAGGATAAGCTTCTGGCAACAAACACCTTCCCTACTAGGTAGTGAAAGAACCGGTCCCGACTTAACTAATGTAGGAAAACGTCAACCAAGCCAAGACTGGCATTTGTTACATTTGTTCAATCCCAGAATTGTAGTTAAAGAGTCGATTATGCCTCCTTACCCTTGGTTATTTAAAGAAGTATGGAAAGTAAGTGAAACAGATGTTCAAGTAAATGTACCAAAGAAATTTCTAAAAGATAATTCAAAAACTCTTGTAGCAACAGAAAAAGTCCTCAATTTGGTCAAGTATATTCAATCACTTAAACAGGTCGATCCCAGTTTTGTAATCCCTGACTTTATTCCTTCTTCAAGTTTAGAAAAATTTCCTGAAGCTGGAGTCGGTGAAATTGAATTGGATGGAAAAGCACTTTATATTCAAAATTGTGCATCTTGTCATCAACCTTCCGGTGAAGGACTGCAAGGAGCTTTCCCTCCTTTGAAAGGTAGTCAAATTGTTAATGATGACAATTATGAATTAATGGTACGAATTATCTTACAAGGGTATGATGCACGCTCCGAATATGGGGTAATGCCGGCTCTTGCGGAGCAATTAGACGATGCTGAAATTGCGGCCATTGTTAATTATGAACGTAACAGTTGGGGAAATGAAGCAGCAAGAGTAAAAAAGGAAGATATTAAAAGAATTAGAAATTTTGTTGACGCACTAAATCAATAAATAATGAAAAAAATAATTGTCAGTTTTTTCTTTTTTTTTCTTGGAATCATACAAAATTTTGCATGCGAACTTTGCAAGTCGCATCAACCTGAAATTCTTCAAGACGTGACGCATGGCATGGGCCCGCAGGGTACGATGGATTATGTTATTTTATGGAGTGCCGTTGTCATAGTTTTTATCACACTCGTTTTAAGTGTAATGTTTCTATTACTCCCAAATAAACTAGACAAAAATTACCAAATTAAATATCTACCTGTAAACGAAAATTTTTAATCATGGAAATTACAGAATCAAAAGATATAGTAAAAGTATTTTTAAATGATGAACCTACCCCTTTTGTAGAGTTAGAAACACCATCAAAAATATTATTTGACACTACCAAGATTCCAGATGGAAAACATTATCTAAAATTTGTAGCAAATTCTTCAGGCAAAAAAGAAGGAATCAGGATTATTCCTTTTGAAGTCAGAAATGGACCTGCTATTTCTGTAATAGGAATAAAAGAAAATCAAGTGGTTGAAGATCAAATTCCAATTGTCATCAATGCCTATGGTAGTGAACGAAAAGATTTTTTTGTAGTTAAAGGTTCAGAAAATCCAAAAGGAATACCTGTTTGGATTTGGGTAGCTATTATTTTGTTTATTGGATGGGGATTACACTACTTGTATTTATATTGGACTCAGGATAATTATAATTCTTTCTTTTAATTTTTAACTTATCTTAGTGTCCTATATTCTGACCAGCTCCAGAAATGCTCCGAACTTTATTAAAAAGAAATAATTATTTTACAAATTATACTTCAATCCAAGAGAAATACCATGTCTTTTAAATTTAGAACTTAAGATATTATCGTCAGAAGTGGCTGAAAAAAGACTATACGATGTACTATACTTAAAGGATAAAATCATCGCACGGGTAATTTTAAAATCAAAATCTACACCACCTGTAAACCCTAAACCAAAGGATTTTTTATATCCAACTAAAGAAACCAAAGCAGAATTTTCATCCTCAGATGACAGCACTTTACCTTTTGCCTTTAACGATAAATTATAAAATAAGCCTCCATTAACAGCCAATCCAAAACGATTTTTTTGAACGAGGTAATGGCCAACGGAAACGCCTAAATTTAGCGCAGAATATTTATTGAATTGCTGAGTTGTGATCGTTTCTGATCCTATCAGGGTCGTGTCTCCGCGAATTTCGTCTATTAATTCACCAGTAATATCATCAAATCTTCGCTGCAATACTACATTTTCAAAAGTAAAAGATTTAGGCATCTCGTATTCATGCGTAAATTTATCGAAGCTGATACTATAGTTCCCTCCTATACTTAGATACGATTTTTCATTAAAAAACCAATTGACTCCAATATCATTGGTATAGGTTTCAAGTGCTCGTTCTGAATTTTCTCTAAGGGCTTTATAATTTTCTGCTTCCATATTTTTTGCGCGGAACCGTTGATTGGTGATGGCTAATCCTGTATGAAAGAAAAGCTGAAATCTTCGATTTTTAGGAGCGGGTTTAATTAATGCTTCTTGAGATAGACTTGCTAGTTTAATTCTATCCACTAAAGAAAAAGAAGCTGATGCGAATTGCAGTCCAAGACTAGGAAGTCGTGATAAATCTGAAAAGTTAGCAGATGGTAAATCAGCCTTAGCACGAATTTCTGAATCGCTCGACCTTGTTGTTACGTTTTGATTTTTTAGACGATACGTTTGGTCTAGACCAGGGTTCGATGCTTTATTATCCGTGGTTTTCTGTGATATAAAATTCTCTGATGGTTGATAGTTATTTGTTTGATTTACTTCATTAGCATTCAGTAAATTAGTATTGGATGGAGCGCTTATTTTTTCAAGAGAACTAACCATGGAAGACTCTCTTCCTAGATCATTTGAATTTGAAAGTATTTTTTTCTCAGCCTTTGAATTTTCATTCTGCTGATTAACAGTTTCATGAAGTATTTTCTTCTCACTGTTTAAAGGTTCAGTTTTTTGATCAACAGACTTTTGGAGTATTTCTTCCTTATGCTTATTTGAATTCATGGCTCGATCATCAAGTACCGTCGTGGACTGTTCTGATACTTGTTCTGAAATTTGAGATGTTTGTGATTTAAAATCATCCAAGAATAAATAAGTCATTATGGAACCTAAGGTCACCAATAAAAACGTCGACAGAAAATAGAATTTTTTCCATTTTAGTCTTTGCTGCTTTTTTAAAATACCATTCCACTCCGTTTTGATATCAACAGATGATTCATACTCACTAATTTTTTTCCCGATTAAATCAAATTCTTCTTTTTTCATATTAAAAATCGTAAAAACTAAGTAAACATTAAGTTAAACAGATCTTCTATTTTGAAGTAACTTATGGTCCTTAAGTTTATTTCTTAATAATTTTTTTGCTTTAGATAATTGAGATTTTGAGGTTTGATTAGAGATATTGAGATATTCTGCAATTTCTTTATGCGAATACCCTTCTACGACAAAAAGGTTAAAGATCGTACGATAACCATTAGGTAATTCTTTTATTTTTTCCAACAAATATTCTTCCGAAATAGTCTCTACCTCAATGGACTCTTCCGACATATCTTTGACCGATAATTTGTTATCGTCGATATTAACAAATTTAATTTTTCGTTTTCGAATAAATTTTAAAGCGACGTTAACTGCAATTTTTTTCATCCAAGATTCGATACTTCCTTTACTAGGATCGAATTGATGAATTTTTTTAAATATCAAAATAAATGTTTCTTGCAAAATATCCGATGCCCCAAAACTAGGTTGTTCATATCTTCGACAAACGGTCATTATTAAAGAGGCATACCTTTCAAACAATACCTCTTGGCATTTGGTATTACCTTGACGACAACCATCAATAATTTCCGCTGTGTTTTTCTTTTTATAATTGTAAAAAATCAAGTTAACAATTTTCATTTATTCTCCATTTATGAAAAGGGTCTAAATAGGTTTAAGTGTTAAAAGTTAAGCAGGTATTACAAATTAAATAAATTTATAAATCCTGTGTCTAATTATTGAGTCTCAAATAATATCGCAGTAAAGGAACCGGACAAATTATGAACATCACCAGCCCCAACTCCAATACTATCAACTATACTTCCTGTTATCAATATATTAGCAGTCGTATCTGTTATATTACTCACCGTACAAACTAAATCAACTTCACCAAATGGTTCAAGATCAATATCAGGTTCTGTAGCAGGATTAGAGCCGGCATCCACCCAAATTCGATAGGCGTCCCAAGATTCAGTTGAAACAATATCTACGAATTCTAGGTCATAAGATACTTCCTGGAGTTCCATTTCATCTTCGGTTAAAGGAAACCATGCAGTAGTAAATATAGCACCTGGGGCTCCTACTAATGACGAATTCATTGCCAGACTGTAATTATTAATCTCCATAGTAACAGAATCCAAAATAAAGGTTGTTAATACAGTTGAATTAGAATTGATTGTTACTTCTTCCACTGGGACTTCTGGTTCATTGTCTACCGAAGTAGTTATACTTTCTTTAT
Source organism: uncultured Saprospiraceae bacterium (assembly GCA_964645475.1). Taxonomy (GTDB): domain Bacteria; phylum Bacteroidota; class Bacteroidia; order Chitinophagales; family Saprospiraceae; genus JALZUU01. The sequence continues at coordinate 39,676 of CAZYAC010000002.1, forward strand.
TGCAGGAAATCAAAAAAGTTATTACTAAAAAAGTTATTGTTGTTTTAAAAAAATTCATTTTCTAAGATTTTATGTGTCTTTGCTGTTCTCTACATCACTTAATATCCCTTTTTATCATAAAGGTTGCCTCAAATAGATTTTTTTTCATAAAACAAATTGCGATTTCTTTACAAAACCTTAGAGCAGATTCACGACAAAAGTGGATTTATCCCAAATGATTGGGTTCAGGCAACCTTTCTATTTTTTTGGGATAAGAAAGAAAAAATAGTTCATAGAATAAAACTGTTTGTCATTTACAAGAGTTCGGTAATTTTTAATTTTGAGATAAGTGAGTGAAAAAAGTTGCTTGTTGGCCCTGCCTTTGCAGGCAGGCAGGCAGGCTGTTTGCTCGTTAGCTAGTTGGCTTCCCTTATTCGTAAAATACGTTAGAGGGAAGCTAACTAGCTAACTGCCAACCACCTAACAGGCAATAACTCATAGAATTAATTTTAAAGCTTAGCTTTTCAGAAAAATTACCGTACCATTGATTTAATTTTAAGTAATAATTTGGCTATTCAAAGAAATCAACAATTGCAAATTCCTATACAAATTAAGTGCTAAAAAATGCTTGAGTAGAGGGCCAAATTATAGTACCTTCAATTTTTATAAATTAATAGAATTATGAGAATCTTTAGGCTCTGGCTAATATTTTTATTTTTTACTTCTCAAGTTTATGCTCAACCTTGTGGAGTTCCTTTTTCCCCATCCAATACTTGTCAAACTGCACCTTATGTTTGCACCTTAGACGGATATTGTGCCAATAATCAAGGAGCCGTCAATTCAGGTACGCCCAATGCGTTTTGCGGTGGCGTAGAAAATAACAATTGGGTGAAATTCGTAGCAGGAAGTACTTCTTTTGAAATAAGAATTTCAGTTAACAACTGTCAAACCGGTCAAGGTCTACAAGCACAGTTCTTCTTTACAGAGGATTGCAATTTTTTTGAAGCGGTCACAAATTGCCTCAATCCCGTCGCTAATAACCAAACTGGTACTTTAGTCGCTGATAATTTAATTATTGGGGAGACTTATTATTTTATGATGGATGGAAAAAATGGAGACGTCTGTGATTATCAATACGAATTGATTGAGGGAGAAATTCTTTCTCCCGCAGGGGTTTTAGTTGACCCTATCAGTATTTTGTGTGAAGATGGGACCCTAGACATTATCTCTACGGCGGTTTCTCCCAACACTAATTCTACCTACCTCTGGAGTACACCTGATGGTAATATTATTTCAGATCCATCTGCTAGTTCCATTACGGTGGATGCATCAGGCGTCTATGAAGTTTTTATTGAAGACGATCAAGGCTGCACCGCAACGACTATGGTGGAAGTAGTGGAAGAACCTACTCCCGAATTGTTTTTTGATTTTATCTCCCCATTAAATTGCATGAATAATCTTACCCAAGTATTACAAGTCAATGTTTTTGGAGGTAACCAAGGGTATGATTTTTTATGGACTACTATGGACGGAAATATCCTGCAAGGAGCCAATACGCCAAGTCCAGAAGTAGATACCCCGGCTGAATATGAAGTTTTGGTAGTGAATCAAACAACAGGTTGTTCTGCTACCAGTTCAGTAACGGTCACTGTAGATATTGAAACACCGGTAGCTATTGCAACTGCTGGCGGTGAATTAAACTGCTTGGTTCCTGACATAATATTGAGTGGAGCGGGATCTTCTTTTGGTGGAAATTTTTCAAGTCAATGGTCTACCGCTAACGGGAATATCGTAAGTGGAGCAAACACCCTCACACCATTAATCGATGCACCAGGTATTTATGAGTTATTAATAACAAACGGGACCAATGGTTGTACCTCAACGGCATCTTCTATCATCACTTTAAACGAAGCAGAACCCACAAGTGCTGAAATCAGTCTATTGCAACCTTGTTTTGGAGAACCTCATGGAAGTATCATCGTCAACGATGTTGTAGGTGGGATTCCACCTTATAATTATTCTTTGGATACGGTGAATTTTAGCGCCGAAAATGAGCGAAACTTCCTTGAACCAGCTGACTATTTATTAATTGTTCAAGATCAAACAGGTTGTGAATGGGATACCATGGTGACGATCGCAACTAGACAAGAATTGATTGTAAATCTAGGGCGGGATGAAACGATACTGTTAGGATGTGAATATGATTTGGAAGCACAGTTTAACTATCCAATTGATCAAATAGCCGAAATAAATTGGACACCAGAAATAGACTGCGAATTTTGTGAGGGGACTACCTTAGTTCCGCTCAACAACCAAACTTATTCGGTTCAGGTCATTGATATAAATGGTTGTGAAGCAGTCGATACGGTTTCTTATTTGGTTAAAAAAGACAGAAATATTTATATTCCAAATGCCTTTTCTCCGAATGGAGATGGGAAGAATGACTCCTTTGTAATTTATGGAGGAAAAGATGTTTTAGAAGTTAGGACCTTTAAAGTTTTTAGCCGATGGGGCGAACTATTGATTCAACATAATAATTTCCCACCCAATGATTTTGCTTACGGTTGGGATGGAAAAATGAATCGAGAAGACTTAAACAGTAATGTTTATATTTATTATGTAGAAGTAATTTTTCTTGATGGCCAGCTAGAAGTATATCAAGGCGATATAACCTTAGTAAGATAGTTATTAATTTCCTGGGAGTGTACAGAAAACTGTGTCATTAATTAATATGGTTAGAAAATCGTTCACCAAATTTTTCAATAAGTTCTCTGCGGATACTAGCCCAGTTATGGACTTTTTTATGCCAACTTTTCTTACTACGCTGCAAAGATAAAAATAACTGGATCAGTAAAGCTCTGTCAGATACCCAAGCACCTTTGG
>CAZYAC010000003.1:0-2529 GCA_964645475.1 uncultured Saprospiraceae bacterium
TGCGATTGAGCTTGAATTTGTTATTGAAATTTCAAATTAAATTTGACACACTTTAAAAAATTTCGTTTCCAAAATTTTTCTAACTCCCTACACATTACACAAAATCTCCATCACTTCCAGACGAAGCCCCTGGCATTTGCTCCTCCATCTCACCCAAAATTCCTTTCATATGGGCTTTCGACATCCCCATCACATCGCCCATTTGATAGACCAAATCAATCTCACTATCGTCGATATGTCCATCTGCGGCAGCGACCGAGAGCGCGCATTTTATGATGGTTTCCTTCCCATGTTCATTGAGAGACGGTGCTATGTTTTTTAAGTAAGTAGAAATATCATCGGGGCTATTTCGAACGGCATTGGTATAAACTTCCAATTCTTCCAATGTAATATCGTGGTGTCCAAATTTGTTGACAATATCACGTACGGCGATCATTTCATCATCATCAATTTCTCCATCGGCTAACATCATCAAGACCATCGTATGCTTCATGGCCTTTTCGTACTCCGCTAAGAATTGATCCTCACTGCCTCCACCGTCGGGCCTATAATCCAAAACATTAGGAACATAAGTCCCCTGACAAGTCCGGCATTCAACAAAATCTCCAATTCTACCCAAAGGAATAATCGGGATAAAGTATAGGGTAAAAAACCGAGTTACTTTACGGTGACGATAAGGTTCTTCTCGTTCGCATTGTGGGCAAAAAAAATGTCCTTCATCCATCGTTGAATTAACGCCTCTAGTTCCAAAAATAATCATAGGATTGGTTTTTAAAAAAATTAATTGACTAGTCTTTATAAGCTAATAATACGATTTCTTTTTATACGAATAAAAGAAATTCCCTTCGTGATGGTATAAATAAACGATTTTTTCTTAACATTCCTTATATTGAAGCCGCTTAAAGTTTCATTGTCGCAAAATATTTAATATGAGAAATGAATTTGTGGTATTTTCTATTGTGAGCTTAGCCAGTATTATCGGCATAGGTCATTTTTTATGGGCACCAATATATTGGGCATTATTGTTTTTTGTTCCCTTGATAATTTTAGGGTACTACGATATGTTTCAAGCCAAACGAGCCATTGTACGTAATTACCCAATTTTGGGAAGAGGTCGTTATGTAATGGAAGAATTAAGACCAAAGATTTATCAGTATTTTATCGAATCAGATACCAACGGTACCCCTATAAATCGCCAATACCGATCCATTGTTTACGCCCGCTCTAAACAGGAGTTGGCCTCCAATCCTTTTGGTACCCAGATCAATGTATACGACGAAGGCTACGAATGGATGAACCACTCCATTGCAGCACTCGACCATCGTCAACTTGACCATAATCCTCGGGTCATGATCGGTGGACCAGACTGTAAGCAACCCTACTCTGCTAGTTTGTTAAACGTCTCTGCCATGAGTTTTGGATCGCTAAGTAGTGCAGCAATTGAAGCCTTGAATGGAGGCGCTAAAATCGGCGGATTTGCACACAATACCGGAGAAGGTGGAATTAGTCCATACCATAAAAAATTCGAAGGGGATTTAATTTACCAAATTGGTACAGGATATTTTGGATGTCGATCTAAAGAAGGTGGATTTGATCCGGAATTTTATAAAGAACGGGTAAAGAATCCTTCTGTTAAAATGATTGAACTAAAACTTTCTCAAGGAGCAAAACCCGGCCACGGTGGGATTTTACCAGGCAAAAAAAATACAAAAGAGATCGCTGAAATCAGAAATGTAACACCAGGCGAATCAGTGCTTTCCCCACCCTATCATAAAGAATTTAATACGCCAACTGGACTCCTTAATTTTTTAAAAAGACTTCGAGATCTTTCCGATGGAAAACCCGTTGGGTTTAAACTTTGTATTGGAAATCGCAGTGAATTTTTTGCCATCTGTAAAGCCATGATAAAAACAGGAATAAAACCAGATTTTATTGCCGTAGATGGTGCCGAAGGAGGAACCGGTGCAGCTCCATTAGAGTTTTCTAATTCCGTTGGTACGCCATATAAAGAAGGACTTGCTTTTGTCCATGATGCTTTGGTTGGGTTTGATTTAAAAAAAGACATTACGATTATCGCGGCAGGTAAAATTATTACTGGATTTCATTTGTTTAAGGCATTGGCTTTAGGAGCAGATGTATGTTACTCCGCCCGAGCCATGATGCTCGCGCTGGGATGTATACAGGCATTAGAATGTAATACCAATCATTGCCCAACGGGAGTCGCCACGCAAGACAAAGAATTGGTTGCTGGTCTAAACGTCAATAACAAAAAACAACGGGTGGCTAACTATCATCGGGAGACGATTAATAGTTTGATCGAATTGATGGCCGCCGCAGGTATTAATGATCCAAAAGCAATTGGTCGTCATCAGATATATCGAAGAAATAATATTAATGAAATCAGTAGTCTAGCGCAGATTTATCCAACAATAAAGACAGGTGCGCTCTTAGATATAGACACCGCTCCTGAGTCTTATAAAGTCTATTTGGATATGGCAGACGCGGAAAGTTTTACGCCGCGGTTGGGGT
>CAZYAC010000003.1:2629-23225 GCA_964645475.1 uncultured Saprospiraceae bacterium
TTTGACATCAAAAAATAGACTAATCTAGTGATAATCAGTGATTGCAAATAGCTACTTCCTATTAATTGTTCAATTTGTTTTTTACTCTTTAAGTATTCTTTATAGCCACGATAGTAAATGGGTTTTCCATCTACCATTTCATAGATTAATTTTTCCGGAATATTTTGTAGTGCGTTTGACATATAATTTTGTCTAAGTACTTAAATAACTGACTATTCACATTATCTAAAATAAGCAATTTAATTGTCATCTCCGATAATTTTCCCATAAAAACTTATCTCTACGCTTCTGCCATTCTAATCACGCATTGATCTCCTTGCATATCAATTATCAGGTCTTTGCGATTACGAAGCCAACCGATGAGATTATCTCCAAGAAATTTTCCACGCCAACCAGTGGCTAGTCTTTCGTCGAAGTACTGATCGTCGGCTTTCATTTTTTTGATACCAGATCCATAAATCAGTAACCCGTTAGAAAGTCGTTCTTGATTGCATTTAATTTTGATGAGTAGGGACATCATTTCCATGATGGTCTCTTGGCCTGTCGGTTGCACTTCCATTTTAGGAATAGCAGCAAGTACTTCTTCTTCCTCCGGCGTTGGATCCGTTTCATAGAGCGCTAAAAATTCGTCCATATATTTCCCCATGATGCCATTGGGAAGACGACGGTGATTCTTAAGCGCGGCTCTACCTGATCCAATATTGCGGGTAATTGGACTAATATATTTTGCAGGAAGAATCATCTCTTTGCTATAGTTTTTCCGTTCCGCCATTTTAATTCTCCATTGATACAAACGGATTAGGAATAATTGATTTTTAGGGCGTAGATTATAAATCATACTATTAGAAAAAGCCTCCTTGTGCGGAATCGCTTTGTAATAATCTTCTGACTCATACTTCCTCATCTCCTCAATGGCCCAATCATAGCGGTTTAATCCATTTAGCTTTTCGGTTAAGAGATCCCAAAGTTGCTTTAGATAAATAATATCATCTAGGGCATATTTAATTTGTTTTTGATTGATGGGTCGGGACTGCCAATCAGACACGGTGTAGCCTTTTCCGAGATGGACATTTACCTCGCTGGCTACTAGTTTGCGGAAAGAGATGGGATAATTATACCCAACAAATCCAGCCGCAATCTGCGTATCAAAAAGATTTTTCGGAATAATATCACCTTGGATTTTTAAAAGCCGATAATCGTTCTCTCCTGCATGGGTAATCTTTACGATAGAAGGGTCCTCAATCATTTTGTAGAAAGAGGTCAGATTTTTTAAGACTATGGAATCAATGATATAAATTCCATTTTCAGTGATCACCTGTATCAGACATAATAGGGTATAAAATCGCTTTTCGCCCACAAATTCTGTATCAAAACCCATCCAAGCTATACCTTGATTTTCATCAACAAATTGCTGTAAAGTTTCTGGTGTATCTATATATAAATACTCTGTCATTTCTTGTGTTTGTCTGTCTTTTCCACCCATGTCACAAATGTACAATATTTCAATGGATAATTTATTTCTAATCCTTTTCGTTATAATAATTGAAATTCGACAATTTAGACAGAGAAATTATCCACTCAAAGACTCAATTTTTCGTTTTTCACAAAAAAATAACTTTATTTTCGTGCCTTAACCTACCTATTTTACGTCTAACCTTGATGAAGTTGTTTTAAAACAACTTCGATAAACAATTACTTGAAAACCCCGTTTAACGGACACACACCTAAATAAATAGTTTTATGAAATTCATTAAGTGGTTATTCATTACCATCCTGACCCTTGTCTTACTACTAGTTGTAGGAGGATTTGTCCTCAGTTATTTCTACAAGGATGAAATCGTTGCTAAAGTAAAAACGGATATCAATAAAAACTTTGATGCTACCATTGATTTTGGCCGTGTTGATCTTTCCTTTTTACGCAGTTTTCCTGATTTTAATTTACAATTACAGAATTTAAATATTCAAGGGAAAGACGCTTTCGAAGGTATAACACTAGTAGACGCTAAAAATATCGAACTAGATTTAGATGTGATGTCTGTCATCAATGCAGATGCTCCGATTCAAGTCAATACCATTCAGTTTACAGAGCCCAATATCCACGTGATGGTTCTCAAAGATGGTACAGCAAATTATGATATAGCCAAAGCGACCGAGGAGGCTGAATCTTCTTCTTATAATTTCCAAATCAATCTTGAAGAATACAGTATTGTCGATGGTCACCTAACATACGACGATCGAGCAGGAGATCTATTCTTGGAACTAAAAGATTTAGATCATACTGGATCTGGAAATTTTACAGAAACCGTTTTTGATCTGGTTACCAAAACCAACATCACAGAAATGACAGCTAAAACGGGAGGAATCACCTACTTGCGAAGAGCTAAAGGAGATTTGGATATGACACTCAATGCGGATTTAGATCAGATGAAGTTCACCTTGAAAGAAAATGAGATAATGGTAAATGCCCTGAAGCTAAAAGCGGACGGTTTTATCAATATGTTGAAAAATGGAGATATTGACTTGGATCTGAAATTTAATGCACCCGGTAATTCATTTAAGAATTTCCTCTCACTAATTCCTAGTGCCTACACCAAAAATTTTGCAGATGTAACCGCTAATGGAAAATTGGCTTTTAATGGATATGCAAAAGGGATTTACAACGCCGAGAAAAATAAGATGCCTGCTTTTAAGATCTACCTCGACATCACCAACGGGGATTTCAAATATCCGGATTTACCCTTAGGCATAAAAGATATTTTTGCCAAAATAAATATCAATAGTCCGTCCAGTGATTTTGATAAAATGGTTATCGATATTCCCAATTTCAACATGAACCTTGGCAACAATCCTTTTGAAGCTCGACTCAATCTAAAGAATCCGATTAGTGATCCGGATGTAGATACCAAAATAAATGGGATTATCAATCTAGCAGATTTGGCTAAAGCTTTTCCAATGGAAGATGTACAAACACTCAATGGCGTAATTACCACGGACCTTACCGCTAATACAAGAATGAGTTATGTGGACAATCAACAGTACGAACGCGTAAAGATGGATGGAACGATGCAGATTGAAAATATGAACTACGTAGCCACAGGTTTACCAGCGGTAAATATAAAAACGACCAATATTGCCTTCACTCCTCAGAACGCTAAGATCGAAAATTTCAAAGCGGTACTTGGTAAGAGTGATATCGAAGCACGAGGTTCATTAAATAATATTCTAGCATATTTTTCTCCTGAAAAAACGATGACCGGTAAATTTTCCGTTCGGTCTAATTACTTTAACGTAAACGAATGGATTGCAGAAGAAGCAACCGCTGAAGCAGTTCCCACTCCTACTGAAACTGTGGAAATTTTTGATCGTTTTGATTTTGATATTGATGCTTTGATGGACAAAGTGGATTACGATATTTATAAATTATCTAACGTTTCAGCCAATGGAAATTTCTCCCCTACCCGATTAGACATGGATAATTTTGCGCTTCGTATCAGCAATAGTGATATAAAGGGTAATGGAAATTTAAGAAATATATTCGCTTATGTTTTTGATAACGAAACACTGGAAGGCGACTTGAATATGACTTCAAAATATTTTGACCTTAACCAATTTATGGCCGATATGGAAGCTGGTACACCAAAAGCCAAGACCATCGCAACTGAAGAACTCGAACCTTTGTTAATTCCTGAAGGCGTAGCTGTGAACATCCATGCCAAAATCGACAAATTGGATTATACTAATATGGTCTTAAAAAATATTAAGGGTAAAATGGTTATCGCCGATCAAGCCGTCAATATTAAAAATGCAACCGCAAATACCTTGGGCGGAAAAATGACGATGTCAGGTGGATACGATTCTAAGAATGCGGAGAAACCGGGCTTTGATATGGATTTTGATATTAGTCAATTTTCTTTTCAAGAATCCTTTAAAAAACTTAATACCATTCGCGCCCTCGCTCCCATCGTTAAATTTATGGAAGGGAAGTTTGATACCAAATTAAAACTAAGTGGTGCAGTTGGGAAAGACATGATGCCTGACCTCAACACCCTAACTGCTGACGGATTTTTTCAAACGCTCGATGCAGTCCTAACTTCTTTTAAACCATTGGAGAACTTAGGAGATAAGCTCAATATGTCTGCTTTTAAAACATTAAAAATTAAGGATACTAAAAACTGGTTTACCGTCAAGGATGGAAAAGTAAACATCGCAGAATTTGACTATGCTTTCCAAGATATTGCCATGAAAATTAGTGGCGAGCATGGATTGAGCCAAGATATGGATTACAATATCAAGGCTAAGATTCCAAGCAAACTCATTGGTAAAGGAAATGTTGGAACTGCTGCAAAAACAGGATTGAAATTATTGAATGATCAAGCATCTAAATTCGGAATAGATTTGAATGTTGGCGAATTTGTAAACGTCTTGATTAATATGAAAGGTTCAATGACAAAACCAAAAATTAATGTCAAATTATTGAGCAGCGAAGGCGAAGCAGCAACTATAAAAGATGTAGTCAATCAGGTTGTTGAAACCGTTAAGGATTCAGTCACCACCGTGGTCACTACAAAAGTGAAAGAAACAAAAGCTGACTTAGTTGCTAAAATGAATAAAGAAATTGATGCCGTGAATAAGCGACTGAATCCTAGAATTAAAAAGTTGGAAGAGGATGCTGATGCTAAAGCAGAATCATTGAGAAAAAGAAAGCAGATAGAAATTGATAAGGTAAAAAGCGATGCGTACAAGCAAGCAGATTTATTGGTAGAGAAAGCAGGCAACAATTTTTTAAAAAAGAAGGCTGCTGAAATTGCGGCTAAAAAAGCAAAAGAGGCTGCTGATAAAATCGCAGTAAATGCAAGTGCTAAAATTGATGGGCAAGTCTTGAAGACTAGAGAGACTGCTCAAAAACCTATTGATAAATTAATAAAACAAAGAGACGATAAAATATCAACGATTCGGAAGAAGTATGAATAAGTTAATGAAGAATGGCTCAATGAAACATTAATAATGTCTCTTCTTTCGTGTTTCTTTTTATTAAAAAATGACCATTTCTTGATAAGAGATGGTCATTTTTTAAGGGCTTATCCGAAATTCCGTGCCTATTTTTTTCGTAAAAATCCTATTCACCAAAAATAGGGGTTAATCAATAATAATAGGCTTTTTAATTCCTATTCAAAATCAAAAATATTGCAAAAAAAACTATTTCAAAACTCAACAATTCAACAAAAAATCTACAATCCCCCGATCGCATATTTCAAGACATCAAATCTAAAACCGTCTTTGCGATCTAACAACAATTTAAATTCTTCTTTGGTGAGTCGCTTCATTTCTGACTCTGTTAACCAATGGCTTTTCAAAACGGTTAGTTCATCATTGACTGGATTAAGGTTATTGAGCATTTTAATAATACGCTCTCGGTTGACCTCGTCTACCAAAGCATAAATCACTTCTTCTTCCAGTTCTCGAAAGTTTAATTCCGCTTCTGCGGCTTCCAGTGCGGCTGCGCTGTAATCTTCTGGATGTTCCAAAACCATCACTAGTGTTTTGGTATCCTTGCGAGCGTATCTTTTTGCTAAGTTCATAGTAAGTTCCATTTTTCTTAGGTATAAGATACAAAAGTTCCCTAACAAGCGCAAAACTAGTGCCTTGAGAAGTAAGTTTTAACGTATATGATGAAAACTTTTCTTCACCTATTTTCAACGTCAAAAGCAATCTCAATGGTTTTGCCGTCAAGTTGATTTTCCTTCTAAATTAGGGCAAATTTCCAGTTTTGAAAATTTGTAATTGAAGTTGTGGTTGAGGTTGCAGTTTTAATTCAAAATACTCATTTATGTTAGTACCTGTGGCACTAGGAGTATGGTTAAACTACCGAACAAGTGTAACATCTCCCTTAATCAAAATTGGTGAATTATTGACGGGGCAGGTTGCTTCCACAAAATAAACATATACTCCAATGGGTACTCTTTCATTTTTTAATCGTCCATCCCACCCCAATCGCATATCATCCGTCCGGAAAAGCAACGCTCCCCAACGATCAAAAATCTGGAAAGAATTAATTTCATTCAGTGTTCCCGAATTAACTTTTAATTCATCGTTAAGACCGTCTTCGTTGGGAGAAAAAGCAGATGGCACCCAAAGAATCTCATCTGGACAAGATACTAAGGCTGCCGTCGTCGTACTCAATTCTTTTTCACAACCAGTATCCATATCGGTGACCAACAACGTATAAATAGTTCCAATAAACGCACTGTCTACAATTGGTCGGAGGCATTCCGTACAACTTAATCCTTCCGAAGGAAACCAACTATATTGATAATTACCCATCGTATCTACCGTAGGTTCAATTACTAGCGGAATATTTGGTAGGGCATAAGTAATTTCTTGTAAAATGACACTTGGGCCTTCGTCCACATTCACTGTTATTAAGGCAGTATCCGCTGGACAATCTGTCAACGTACCAATCACCGTATAAGTAGTCGTAATATTGGGAAAAGCATCTGTCATTGAACTATTGGGATCAGAAAGGGATTCGGGCGAGGTCCATTCAAAAATATCTGCATTACCCGTTACGTTTAAATTGATCGTATCTCCATTACAAATATCCGCTCCGACAGATTCTATGGTCGTTTTATCTACCACCGTAATCAGCACTGTATCAGTCAACACACAGAGATCTTGAGTAATAGACAATTGATAAGTAGTGGTCGTCATTGGCCTAGCAACAGTATTAAGGTTTGCCGGATCAGAAAGACTAATATCTGGAGACCAATTAATATCACCAATACCTAAGCCATTGAGTGTAATGCTTCCTCCTTGACAAAGGAATAAATCTTCCCCAGCACTTATTTCCTCTTGTGTCAAGACCGTCACTTTTACGGAATCTTGAATCAAACAACCCTCTTCCGTAAACGTCTCTAAATTATAAATGGTAGTCGAATCTGGAAAGGCAATTGGATCAGGACAATAGGCACAACTCAAATTGACAGGATTGGTCCATTCTAGTCCAGCAACTCCAGTCGCTAAGGTCACCGAATCTCCCTGACAAATTATGCGATCTTCTCCGCTCAACGGTTGAAATTGATCTACTAAATCAATCGTCACCGAATCAATTGCTGAACAACCCACTCCATTGGTAACGGTAACAACATAAGTAGTAGCGGCCAAAGGATTTGCAATTGGATTGGCACAAAACTGATAACAGGTCAGTCCCGGACGTGACTCATCCCATTCATAAGAGAAAACATCATTTCCTCCCGTAACGTTCAGTTGAATTCCGTCACTGACACAGATGGCCGTGTCTGGGGAAATTCCAATCACTGGAATAGCGGCAGCCAATACATTAACGGTCGTTGATAAAGTGGTAACACAGCCCTCTGGATTGGTCGCTGTAAATTCGTATGTAGTCGTAGAAGTTGGTGAAACTTCTGGTTCTAAACAATTAGTACAACTAAGATCCGATCCGCCAGTCCAAGTAAAGGTCAATTGATCTGGGGATCCATTAATAACCGGTGTCAAGGTGACGATCTCTCCTCGACAAATCGATTGCTCTGCGTTCAGCTCAATGTCTGGCGCAGCAAGTACTTCTATTTCTATAGAATCAGATGCTTCACAACCGAAGTCAGTCCCAACGGTCAATACAGTCTGATAATTTCCGGCATTATTAAACACATGAGAGGGGTCCGGTTGACCAGCTGTCTCACCATCTCCAAAATCCCAATTCCAGTTGGTGATTGCACCAGCCATCGTGGTAGACATATCACTAAAGTCCACTGTAAAGGGAGCACACCCTGTAGTTTCAGAAGCCTGAAAACTGATATCGGGAATACTGCCAATTCGAATATAGTTGGGTTTCGTTAAAGTGTCTTGGCAAAATTCTGTTGTTACAAAAAGAGAAACATCATAAACGCCGGGCACCGGATAGGTAACTGTTGGTTCAGATTCCAAAGTATTTCCTTCCAAAGAGCCAGGAAGTATCCATTCCACGCTGGTAATCGGTGTAGTAGATTGAGATAAATTTATAAAGGAAGTCGATAAATCTTCTCCACATAAAAGGGAGTCAGTCGCAAGAAAGTCGACATTAATTCCTGTAACTCTAATACTGTCTGGTGATTCGATAGCTCTTGCACAATTGGATTCGTCAATCAAAATAAGTTTAGGTACGTAAGTATCAATGGCTGGATAAGCGTAAGTGACCTCACTAGTATTAACATTAAAGAAGGTGTCTAATACTCCATTCCCAAAATCCCAAATATAATCGTAAAAATCCGTTGATGTTCCGGTAAAGTGAACCTGCATAGGTGCACAGGAAGTATCAACCACAAAATCAAAATCTCCGACAGGACCATTCAGGGTAATAAGGTCATTGATGATTAAAGTATCTCGACAATTTTCGGTATTTCCTGCAATTAAGGTGACCGAATACGACCCTGGAATGGTATAGACGTGTGGTGGGTTTTCTAAATCACTAGTTCCTGAAAGATCTCCAAAATTCCATTCATAATAATTGGAGTTGGTAGATGTATTGGTAAAACGGGCAAGTAAAGGAGGACAAAACGCAAAAGTTGAGTCTACTGTAAAATTTGCCACGGGGTCAGCAATGGTGATATAATTTTCTTTACACTGCATATCACTACAACCGTATTGATTGACGATACTTAGACAAACATTATAGGTTCCTTCTTGCGCATAGTTGTGTTCTGGAGCTTCTTCTGATGAAGTATTACCGTCCCCAAAATCCCACAGGTAGGTCAAATCTCCAGTGGCCAAGGCTTCAAATTTTACCACGTCTGCGGTACAACTAGTAGTATCTGCAGTAAAAGCGGCTTCAGGATCTGTTACCTCTATAACATTATTCCTTTTTCTTCTGACCGTACATCCATCTCCGTCGGTTACAATTAATTCTACTGAAAAATTTCCAACGGTATCAAAAGTAAAAGTAAAGCTCTCTTCATTTGAGGTAAACAATCCATTGCCGATATTCCAAGACCAGGTAAGTGGCGTACTAAAGGCACTTACCGAGTTATCCGAAAAATTTACGGTCAATGGTAAACAGCCACCCGTAACATCTGTGTCAAAATTAACAACCAAGCCACGCGCAAGTATATTCTCGCTCGTTCTAAAGGTATCTGGACATTCCTGAATATCTGTAATTACCAACATCACATCATTATAGATGCCCGGCGTCTCAAAGGTAAAAGTTGGTGAATCACTTTCGGGATCACTGATAACTGCACCTGGCGCAATCCATTCATAGGTTTCTGCAAAAATGGAATTGTCATCAACCGTTACTTCCAAGGGAGCACATCCATCGGTATTATTCAAATTAAAAGAAGCACGTGGGTCAGAAATGCAAATATTAATCGTATCATGATCTACACAGTCAGTAGTAAGATTAAAGACACTATGAATGACTTTATAACAACCTGTATCAGCAAATACATGTGTAGGACTCAATACCGTTGAGGTGTCCGTTGATAAATTTGCTTCTCCAAAATCCCAGTAAACTGAATCAACACCAAAACTACGATCTACGAAGGTAACAGCGAATGGATTTTCACAGTTTTGTTCGACCCTAGCTCTACCAATAGGAGGATTTACGTGTATTAAATCTTCATAAGTAATCTCAGAAAAACAACCATAATGAAACGCAAAAAGCTGCACATCAAAGTAGCCTGTATCACGATATTCATGCGATGGATTCTGCACATCTTCCACCACCACTCCATCACCGTAATCCCAGATCCAAAAATTAGCATTATCACTAGATAAATCTGTAAAATCTACTATTGCATCAATACAGGTTTCTAAAGGTGTAGCTGAAAAATTTGGTATGACCTCTTCTCCAACAGCGACCGCACCTTCAAAAAAACCAGTACTACTACATCCATCTTCATTAACCACCGTCAACTGAACATTGTATAATCCAGTATCCACTAAAGTATGAGTAGGATTTTCTTCTGATGAACTAAAAATTAGAACATTGTTATCGTCGAAAATACTCCATTCCCAGCTATTAATTGGTACCGCTGTAGTGGAACTTTCATCTAGCGTAAATTCGTAAGGTGTACATCCCCAATAATTAGGACCAGTCAATTGTACTTCAGTTTCAATTACATGGACCGTATCTCTAAATAAGCTGACACACCCGTTGGAATTAGTGACTCTCAAACGAATTGGATAGACACCATATGCATCATAAGTGTGGGTGGGTTGCTGCTCAGAAGAAGTAGTTCCATCTCCAAAATTCCACCACCAAGTATTATCATCATTATTTGAACTAGCAGCATAAGATATCGTATGAGGAAGCGTACATCCCGCTGGATTGTTATTAAAAAAGAATGCAGTAGGTGCTGCTTCAATTAACAAGCATTCTGTTATCCGGCCTTCCGATGGACAACCTTGCGTAAAGCGAGTTAGAGAGACATCAAAACAACCACCCTGATCAAAGGCATGCTCCGGGTTTATTTCTGTGGAAAAATTCCCATCTCCGAAATCCCAGAGGACACTATCTGCTGGTTCAATGGAATTATCCATAAAAGTAAAAACAGTTCCCTCGCAATTGTCTGAACTTGAATAATCTATTTCTACTGGAAAACCTACTTGTAGAATATTGCTAAATATTTCAGTAGTACTGCAATTGGTATTTGGATTCATGGCCGTTACCGTAATATCATAGGTCCCTGGTTCTGAATAAATAATGGGCGAAGGGGTCGCTCCAGTAAAGAATTCTCCATTCCCAAAATTCCAAACGTAAGTAATATCATTTGAAAAATTATTATTGTTGAAATTAGCAGTGAATGGAATATTACAACCAAAAGGTTCGTCAATAGTAATATCAATTTCTGGATCAGGAAAAACAGTGATCAAATCACTACGTGTAATTGTATTTGAACAATTATTAGCATCTTGAATGGTCAGACTGACCGTATAATTATCAGGTGCGTTATAGGTATTAATAATTTCCTCTGTTGGATCAGTTGTCACAATTACGCCACTAGAACCACCTACACCCCATATCCATTCTTCAATGGCTACTCCATCGCTGGAAGATTGATCTGAAAATACAACCTCAAGTGGGGCACAGCCAGTTAATCCAGACACCGTAAAATCAGGGATCGGTAAAGGAAAAATCTCAATATATTCAGACTTACAATTGGTATCGGAATTTCCTTCTGTATCAGTCACCGTAAGACAGATGTCATATCTACCTGGGTTTCCAAATATTCTTCCTGGGTTTTGGGTTCCAGCGGAAACACCACCTAAATCCCAAGACCAGTTATTAATGGCGTTAGTGGAGGTAGATTCGTCAGTAAAGGAAACTTGTAAAGAGCCGCAACCTGTGGTAACACTAGCACTGAAGTCAGCAGATATTTGCGCTGATCCCCAAGTGGTTAGTATAAAAACAAAGCATAGCGACCAAAATATGCGTGTGTGTAGCATTTAGGTCAATAATTAATCCCGGTTAAAAATGTAAAATTCCTCTTATCACAGCATAGGTACCTCAGGCACTTAATCTATGCAGATTATGATTTTCTCATAAAAGTCAGAATTGATGGTAATTACCTTGAAAAGGTTGATCCCATACAATACATTGTAGGTAATTGCTCTGATAGGATGCCGCATTCCAAAACAGCAAAGTATCTCTTGAAATCAGTTTATGAAAATGCTATCAGATAATTGAATGGTTAGACTAAAAAAGCGCTTTTATAAAAATTCTTGGTTGTTATAATTGCACTTATATCCCTCTTTAATAATTCGAATACAAATCTAAGCTTTTTTTCTAGTTTTCTTAACAAAATCAGGTAAAAAAGTTAAAAAATATTATTAATAATATACATATGTATAGACAATCATTTTTTAGCGGGCTAGCGTAATATCTCCTGAATGAATTACTGTTTGTCCAGTCAATTCACAGGTAAATTCCACCATAAATATATATACTCCAATTGGCGCTGATTTTCCTTTCATTTTTCCATCCCAACCTCGATCGAATAAATCGTCTGTTTCATACAATAAAGCTCCCCAACGATTAAATATACGGAATCGATCAATTGATTTAATGGTTGGGTTTGGATAAAGCTGCAAATAATCATTTTCACCATCATTATTGGGTGAAAATGCGTTAGGAACGGCTACTAAATCTGAAGGACAGGTGATCAATTCTTCAAATTGAATGGTATCTATCACATCACATCCAGTCATTAAATCTGTAATTTGTACTTGGTAAACAACATTACTATCAGGCAAAATACTTGGTTGCTGACAATTTACGCAATCCACACTATCTTCTGGTAACCAATTGAATTCATAGAAAGCACTATCTGGAATGGTCAATGGAATCCGCATTTGTATTCCTGGTAAATAGGTCAGTGTTTCTGGTAAATAACTCACTGGTTTTGGAGTGACTTCTATTGTCAAAATAGACGTATCGGGGTCACATGTAGTATACTGACCAATAACCGTATAGTAGTTGGTAGTTTCCTCAGGACGAACACTTAAATTAATAATCTCATTTCCTTGTTCATTAAACCAAGTAAACTGATCGGCTAAACCTTCATATTCAAGCTCTACTGTTTCTCCCTCGCAGATAGCTACATCTTCTGTTTCCAAAGTGGTCGCAGCGGCCAACGTAATGGAAACTGAATCAACCAATGTACAATTTCCTTCAGTAAGGGTCATGGTATAAATGGTATTCTGAGTAGGATTAACTGTTGTCTCCAACGTACTAGGCGAACTAACGGATTGAACAGGCGTCCAACTGACAATCCCTGCACCACTACCACTTAAGGTTGCCGTTGATCCTTGACAAATTTGTTGGTCTGCTCCAGCATCAATGGTATTCAATGGTATTACTTTTATTTCAATAGTATCTAGTAATTCACATCCTGCATCCGTTAAGGCTTTTACACGATAAGTCGTTGTACTATCAGGTTGAGCTACTGGATCGGGACAGTAGGTACAGTCAAGACCATCGGTCACCAACCAAGTAGGATCATTACCAGTGATTGTGTTTAACTGAATCTGGTCACCCTCACATATTATTTGGTCTTCTCCGACCAATATTTGATATTCATTAGAAATAGTTATCAGTACGGAATCTGTTGTAGCACAACCAAACTCGTTTGTAACCGTCACTTGGAAATTCGTAGAAACCAATGGACTAGCTATTGGATTGATACAGGCATCATAGCAGCTCAGACCCTCAGCATCTGTTCCCCATTGATATTCGTGTAAATTATTACCCCCACTTACTTGCAATTGAACAAAATCATTCAAACAAATACTGGTATCGGGAGTAAGTGTAACCATCGGCGCCTCAAAAGGTCGTACATCAACGGTTACTCCTTCCGTAGCAGTACAACCAAGGGTATTGGTAACTGCTAAATAATATATGGAAGTATCGACTGGATTAACAGAAGGTGTCAGACAATTTACACAACTAAGGTCTGGATCACTGACCCATTGAAACTGGTATCCTGTGGTATCTTCCGTAATTTCAGGAATTAATTCTGCAAATTGTCCGATACAAATAGAGGTTGGTTTGGCAATTGAGAATTCGGGAATTTCCAACACCTCTATGGCTCTGATTACTGAATCCTGACAACCAACTGCGGAAGTGGCCGTTAGCGTAATATTATGAATACCTGGTTCATTAAAAATAAACACTGGTGTTTCTAAATCTGTCTCATCGATATTTGAAAAATTCCAGTTCCAACCATTAATGATACTGCTATCTACGGTCGACAAATCTTGAAAATTAACCGTTAAGGGAGCGCATCCCATAGAGTCGCTTACCTGAAAGGCAGCTTCTGGAATTGCCCCAACCCCGATATAATCTACTTTCAGTAAGGAGTCCATACAGATTCCATTATTGATAAATAACTGGACGGAATAATTTCCAGGATCCAGATACTGAATAATAGGTTCTGGTTCAGTACTATTGGTAGGATCAGCACCAAAAAATTGCCATTCCAAATCTTCGATTGGATGAGTAGAAGCAGTCAAATTAGTAAACTTGGTGGTCCCTTGATCATTGCAAAATAAGGTTCTATCAGCCTGAAAGTCTAGATTCATTTCTGAAATAACAATAGGATTTTCCGAGACGAGGGTCGTCTGACAATCTACCTGATCTATCAAGATTAATTTAGGAATAAAATCTCCTCCACTTTGATAAACATAGAAAATGCTATCGTAAGTAACATTTTCTGTCGTATCTAGCATCCCGTTACCAAAATCCCAAATATAGGTATATGGAGCTGCCGAACTTCCAACAAAATTTATAGTGGCAGGTACACAAGCAGTATCTATATCAAAATGAAAACTACCCGTTGGACCATTTAAATTAATTAAATCATCTATTAATAAAGTATCTTGACAAAATTCGGTGGCAACAGCAATGAGTTGAACATCAAAAGTACCGGGTATAGTGTAAATATGAGGAGGATCAAGCTGATTCGAAGTTCCACTTTGATCTCCAAAATCCCATTCGTACTCCGTAGCATTCAAAGAAGTATTCGTAAAGTTGACCAGTAATGGAGGACAAATTCCGAAGGTCGTATCTTGGGTAAAAGCAGCAAGTGGGTCAGCGATGACTACATAATTTTCTATACATAAAGTATTTTCACAGCCAATGGCATCTGTGACAGTTAGACATACGTCATAAGTACCTTCTAAGATATAATTATGTTTTGGATGTCTAACCGTCGAAAACGCTCCATCTCCAAAATCCCAAGAATAACTTAGTCCTTTTCCAGTAGATTGATTTCTAAAACTAACTTCATGAGCACTACAACTTAAAGTGTCTTTTGTAAAAAACTTAGCGATTGGTCGGTATACTTCTACCAAACTATCTAGGGTTAATGTTTTGCTACAGCCCCAATCATCCGTTGCAGTAAGGGATATATCAAAATACCCTTCTTCTTCGTATAAATGCGTTGGATGGTTTAACAGATCTTCTGTAAGACCATCTCCAAATTCCCATTCCCACTGATCTACCGTTCCGTATAAACTAGTCGAAGCGTCTGTAAATTGCGTACTCAATGGAAAACAACCAGCGGTAGGATCAACTGAAAAATCAGTTGATACCTCATTTACCCAAATCGTATCTGTAAACATAATTGAATCCTGACACCCATTAACATCTGTTACTAATAACTGTATGTTGGTATAAGGACCAGCAGCATTGAATCTGATAGTTGGTTCGGCAGCTTCTGGATCATTGATGATACCACTTCCACCCCCACTCCATATCCAGCTTTCAGCAAAAGAAGAACTGTCTGAAAGCCCAACGGTTAATGGCGCACAACCACTAGTAGTCGATAGTTGAAATTCAGCTTGTGGCTCAGTGATTTGAACTAATCTTAATAAGGTGTCTGAACAACCTGTCGTAAAATTAAAGGCGATCTGGCTAACAAAATAATCTCCTGTATTCTGATAGGTAAAAGTTGGATTTCGTTGTGTGCTGGTATCTGTATCAATATCGGGCACTCCAAAATCATAAATGATAGAATCCGCTCCAATACTGCGATCAGTAAAATCAATGATATATAATTGAGAACAAAATCGATTGATTCTAAAACTTGCTTTTGGTGGGACTACTTCAATATATTCGATCAATGTTTTTTCAGCTGGACAACCGTGGTGTAAGGCAGTAAGTCTTACGTCCATACGTCCAGTATCCTTATATTCATAGACCGGATTTTGATCCTCTGATAAACCACCGTCCCCAAAATCCCACTCCCAGCCGTTGGCATAATCACTAGACTCATCGATAAAGTTGACAACCGAGTTGATACAAGAAACTAATGGATCAGCAGAAAAATTCACTTCCGGTGGTATTCCAGCTGCGGCTCCCTCTTCAACAATCGTAGTATCACGACATCCCATCTCGTCTTGGATCACTAACTGGATAGCATACTGTCCAGTATCTACTAATGTAAATACAGGAACACTATCTGTAGAAGTAAAACTGATTGGTGGTGCAGAAGCATTATTATAAACGGTCCATTCCCACTCGGTGATCTGGCTAAAGGTTTGACTCGATTCACTAAGTGTAAATGTTAACGGAGTACATCCTTCTGGCTCGTCTCCAGCGATGATTGCTTGAGCTGGTAAAATTTGAATGGTATCCGTGGCGGTTTGTTCACAACCCTCACTATTGGTGGCAGTCAGTGTAATTACGTAGACGCCAATACTATCATAAGTATGTTGTGGTGAAGGATCGCTACTGCTATTCCCGTCTCCAAAATCCCATTCGAAACTAGCTCCATTAACAATTGCATCAGAAAAGAATCCAGCAGCGTGAGGAACCGTACATCCCATTGGATTATTATTGGTAATACTTACTGGATTTACATCTAGCACGGTAATACATTGTTCGCTGACTTTTACGCCAGGACATCCATTGACCGTCCGCGTCAAAATCACATAAAAACAACCAGCCGAATCGTATTGGTGGGTTGGATCGGTCAAAATACTATTTTGTCCATCCCCAAAATCCCAAAAAACATCAGAGGCACTATCTGGAGATATGTCCGAAAAGCTGACGGAGCTTCCTTTACAGATGGTATCTTCACTTTGGGTAAAATCGGTAGGATAACTGAGTTGAATATAATCCGTTCTTACTAAGGTATCTCGGCAACCAGTGACATTATCCGTACCTAGCAATGAAACATCATACTGACCTTGATTATTATAAGTAACACCCGGTGGATTGGCTCCGTTGAAAGATTGGCCATTGCCAAAATTCCATTGGAAGGTCATATCCATATTTGGTGAACTGTTGAGGAAATTAACGGTATGAGGTGAATTACAGGAAAAGGGTTGGTCTGCTATAAAATCAACTACGGGATTTTCATTTACTCTTAAAAAATCATCTTTTGTTATCGTATTGGTACATCCATTATCATCTTTTACAGTTAGACTGACTGTATAATCATCAATAATATCGTACGTATTTTCGATAGCGGTCAAACTTCCATCATCGGTGATCACGCCAGCTTGGCCACCAACACCCCAAATCCATTCTTCGATATTGCCATCCTGAGAAGTAGATAAATCAGTAAAAGTAACCTGAAAAGGTAGGCAACCGTTAGGATTAGGAACGCTAAACTCAGGTTCAGGTAGATGAAAAACCGTAATAAAATCTGATTTACAATTGGTATTGGTCAATCCATCCGTATCTGTCACGGTTAGACAAATTTCATAACTACCTGGGGTACCAAAAATTCTTCCCGGATTTTGAGTTGTGGAGGTTACCCCTCCTAAATTCCAAGCATATTCGACAATATTTCCAGTAGACTGATCCTGAAAAGAAACTTGTAAAGAACCACAACCCGTTTGTACGTTTGCGGAAAAATCTGCGACAGGTTGAGCAACGATCAGGAATCCCGACAGTTGCAACATTACCACCAGTATGTTTTTTAGTATGTTCATGTTCATCCAATAAAATCATCATCTAATAAATACATTTTTTGTATTATTAGTGTCTAATTAATAAAATGCTGTTAAATTAGGATTACAAAAGGGAGGATAAATAGGTTTGTTCTAGAAATCATTATAGAACAAATAAAAACGGTGGTTATGTGTTGTCAAAAATATTTCAAATATAATGCCGTCCTTTATTGAGAATGGAGAAATTTGTTTTTATACGAAAATTCCTAAAGACAGGACCTAACTTAAAATTGCCACGAAAACACTAAGACGCTAAGGCTTTTCCCTAGAAAAGCTAATTTTCTTTGTGTCTTTAGGGCCTATCAAAATATCTTCAGCTTTTGTCCTCTACAGAGAAAAGTTCGGTTAATGAAAAGACCCAAAAGTCGGTACTTCGACTTTTGGGCTATATGTTGGGTTTATAATCTGAAGGCTGTCTGGAAAAATTATAATTGATTGATAGTCAATTAATTATAATTTTTAATTAGCGAACAATCGTAATATCACCTGATTTGACCATTGTATTATTCAGTAGCGGGCAATCCGCTTCAATCATATAAACATATACGCCATTGGGAACTGCTTTCCCGTTGGCTGTTCCGTCCCAGGTTTCTCCTGCATTCGACCCTTCATAAATTTTTGCGCCCCAGCGATTAAAAATTCTAATACTATTGATGGCAGGCAAAGCTGGATTTAAAAATATTTCTAATACGTCATTTTGTCCATCATTATTGGGAGAAAAAGCAGAAGGAACCTGAATTAAATCTTCGGGACATTGGTTTAGAAGTCTCAAAGATGTTTTAAATTCTCTCGAACAATCCGTATTAGTATTGGTTACAATTAACTGATATTCTGTCCCATTTTCTGGATTGAGAATATTCAAATCACTACAGTCAACACAATCCAAATCAACGGTAGAAATCCATTCATACTCATAGTTATTGCGGTCTTCGCCTGTGGCAATAGGATTGATGAACACTTCCTGTCCTGGGAAGAAAACGTAGTTAGCAGGTATTTCTATTTCAGGTGCAGGATCAACCTCTACTGTCAACCAGGCCGTATCTGCCACACAAGAAGCTAATTTTCCAATGACCATATATTCCGTTGTCTCCACTGGATATACCATTGGGCTAATTGGATTCGTCAAATCCATCCGATCCATTTTTATCCATTCATATTCAGTGGCGTCTCCTTGTGCAGTAAGTTCAACCGTATCGCCTTCACAAATTAATAAATCCTCTGTAATAATTTCTACTTTATCCTTGACGGAAATCGTTACCGAATCAGTGAGGACACAATCCCCATTTTTAAGTTTAAGCTGATAAATAGTAGTGGCAGATGGGAACGCTTCCGGGTCTAAAATGGCAGCATCATCAAGCGTATTTGCAGGACTCCAACTGACCGTTCCACTACCCTGTCCTGCTAACGTAATACCATCGCCAGGACAAATGGTTTGATCTGCTCCTGCATCGATATCATCCGCACTAAAAGTAGTAACCGTAACGGTATCCATAATAAGACACCCTTGATCTGTTGATACTTGGACAACATAATCAGTTGTTTCTGATGGGAAGGCAATTGGGCTTGGACAATAAGTGCAACTCAAATCATTGTTGACCAACCATTCTGGATTTCTACCCAGCGTAGTTGTCAATTGTACAGTATCACCTGCACAAACACTACGGTCCTCTCCTGCAAACTCTTGCGATTGGTCAACGATATCTACACGCACAGAATCAGAATTAGAACATCCATGAATCGTGGTAACTGTAACTGTGTAGGTACTGCTTGCTAAAGGTTCTGCAACTGGATTTTGACAATTTTCGTAGCACGTTAAACCAGCTACCTCAGTATCCCAATTATAGTTAAATACTTCCGTTCCACCATTTACATTTAATTGCACAATTTCATTCAAACAGATAGAGGTATCTGAAGATAAATCCACTACTGGTACTGGAAATGGTTTTACCATAACCATTACCTCACTTGTGGAGGTACAACCTTCCGATGTCCGAACTACAAATGAATAAGTGGTCGTATCTGATGGTGTCGCAATCGGATCCATACAAGTGACACAACTCAACGATTCATTTGGGCTCCAGTAATATTCTAATCCGGTGGTATCTCCAAAAACCAAACCTTCTAATAAGGTAGGTTCTCCTATACAAATCGTTCGATCTTCACCAGCACTTATGTCTGTAACGGCTAATAAACTAATCGTTTCAGAACGTGTGGCGGTACAACCGTCCTCCGAAGTAATGGTAAGGGTCGCGGTATAAGTATTCGCAATATCATTATAGTAAATATGAGTTGGATTAGGAATATCCGCAGAAGTTCCATCACCAAAATCCCATTCCCACGAGACAATGTTACTATTGACACCTGAACTATTATCCGTAAAGTTTACCGTCAAAGGAGTACAACCAGAAACTGTAGAAACGTTAAAATCAATATTTGGTAATTCTCCTAGTTTTATATAATCTGGAATTAATAAGGTATCCGTACAACCTCCATTGTTAATTACCATTCTTACATCAAAAGAACCTGGTGTGTTATAAGTTACTTGTGGTTCAAAATTATTGCTCGTCGCTGGATTTCCTCCTTCAAAAATCCATTCAACTGATTGAATAGGCGTAGCACTCGAAGAGAGATTGATAAAATTCACGGTCTCCCCTGCACTACATAAAACAGTCTTAGATGCTTCAAAAGCTGGAGTACTAGAGGCGACTACTACGGGACCAATTGGAGGTAAAGTTCGGAAACATCCGGTATTATTTAAGAAACTCAGCGTTGGGTAATACGTCCCTGGCTCCGTATAGGTGAAAGTTACTTGATCATTTACGGCACTAAGTTGTGTCGTATCTAAATCACCCAAACCAAAATCCCAGATGTACATATAGTTTGCTACCGAAGTAGCTGTAAATGTGATAACAGCCGGAGCGCAGGTAGTGTCGATATCAAATTGATATTCTCCTTCAGGTCCGTCCAGGACAATTAAGTCTTGTGTGATCAAACTATCCTGACAAGCTTCGGTACGGAAGGCTCTCAAGGTTACATTATATACTCCTGGAATTGTATAGATATGTGATGGATCATCTAAATTAGAAAGTCCACTATTATCCCCATAATCCCAAGTATAAGAATCAGCATTTATTGATTCATTAAAGAA
>CAZYAC010000003.1:23325-38512 GCA_964645475.1 uncultured Saprospiraceae bacterium
ATTAGGATCTTCAATGGTTGCTCCAGGAGCACTCCACTCCCAAGCAACTGCGTCTTGAGAATTTTCTTCAATTAACAAAGTATAAGGTCTACAACCCTCTGTTTCAGTAACAGAAAAACTCGCCACAGGGTTAGTAATTTCGATAGTTCTTGTTTTTGTATGTGAACACTGGGTTTCAGAATTAAATACCGTCATGGTAACCACGTATGTTCCGGTATTGGAATAGATATATTCGGGGTTAGATTCTGTAGAAACATCCGTATCAATGCCTTCTACGCCAAAATCCCATTCTACAAAATCAGCATCGATTGAATTATTTCTGAATTTTCTACGAAATGGTTCTTCACAGAAATTTATTACCTGAAATTTTGCCACAGGTGCCATCACATGCACATAATCATCTAGGGTCAGTGTGTTGGCACATCCATTATGAATTCCTACTAAACTAATATCATAATATCCTGTATCGGAGTAACTTAAGGTAGGATTTTGATCACTGGAATTTTCTCCGTTGCCAAAATCCCAAAACCATTCTTCTATATTTGGGGAGGAAGCATCCGTAAAATTTATATCCCATTCAATACAAGTTTCAACTGGATCGGCGGTGAAGTTGATAATTGGCGGAGTTCCCACTTCGATAGATTGAGAAAATATTGCCGTATCTCGACAGCCAAGGGTATTGGTTACTACTAAAATCACATCGTAAATACCTGTATCAATGATACTAAAAGTTGGTGCTGCATCAGAAGAAGTATAACTCGTGCTCGCAGACTTTATTTCCCAATCCCAAGAAGTAATATCGGTTACAGATACGGAAGATTCCGTCAGCGCTACATCAAGTGGTGCACAACCTGCAATATCTGTATCATCCAATACAGCGCTTAATTCAGTTAAATTAATCGTATTAACGGTTGCAGAATTCGTACAACCAAAAGCATTGGTCACCGTAAGGGTTACTGGAAATTCACCAAACGTTTCAAAGGAATGCGTCGGATTTTGTTCATCAGAAGTATTCCCATCTCCAAAATCCCAACTCCAAGCTGTCGCACTAGAAGAAATGGCAGAGAAGTTTACCACGTGGGGTAAAACACATCCTATATTATTATCATTCGCGTACCAAACATCTGGTTGAGGATCTACTTTAATACATTCAGAAGCATAAACCACAGAAGGACAACCCTGAGCAGTACGGGAAAGTCGAACCGTATAACAACCTGGCACTTCATAAATATGACTTGGATTGTCATCTGTAGAAGTATTTCCATCGCCAAAATCCCATTCAACTTCAGTTGCGGGATCAGGTGAGTTATCTGTAAAACTTACGGTAAGGTCTTCACAACCTCCTTGAACTGAGCTAGTAAATTCAGCATATGCGCCTACTTGTACATAGTCAGTTAATATCAAGGTGTCTGCACATTGAGAAGCCGTGTTGGTGGCAATTGCTGTTACTGTATAAAAGCCAGGATTATTATAAGTTATACTGGGAGGATTATCCCCTTGAAAAGTATTTCCATTGCCAAAATCCCAAGTAATTTGGACGTTAGGATCTGGGCTATTATTAATAAAACTGGCTGTATGAGGAGCGTCACAACCAATCAGGTTATTACCACTTACATCTGCAACGGGAGCTGGAGATACGCTGATAAAATCAGTTTTAGTGATCGTATTGCTACAACCGTTGGCATCAATAACCGTTAGGTTAACGCTATAGTTATCCGTTATTTCGTAATTACAGGAGGGTCCTTCATTCGTAGTACTAGAAACCGTCCCGCAAGAACCTCCTAAGCCCCACATCCAGTTAGTGATCGGAGCATCTGCTTCCTGGGAAGCATCAGCAAATGTAACGACTAAAGGAACACATCCTTGAGATTGGGGAGCGGTAAAATCTGGAATAGGTAAAGAAAAGACGGTAATAAAATCATCTTTACATATATCTCCTGTATTGCCTGCATCATCCGTTACTTTTAGGCAAATAGAATAGGTTCCTGGAGTACCAAAAATCCGGTTGGGATTTTGTTGACTAGCATTCAAATCGCCAGTCCATTCCCAAGACACGATATCACCTGCTGTACTAGACGAAGCATCGGTGAAAGAAGCTTGTAATGAACCGCAACCAGTCGTGTTGTTAACCGAAAAATCAGCGGTAACTTGGGTATTCGCTATCTGAAAAGAAAATAGCAATACAAGGTATGTGTAAATGTTTCTTAGTGGCATTCAAAATTACTTTTAGGGTTTTTGGAAAAAGCATATCAAACTTATTATCTGTCAAGCAGATATAATTCAATTAAGCCACGGGATTATAATTAGAATGAGGGGTAATTGTAGGTTAGTATGTCATGATATGGATATATATATATCATTAAAGACAATATTCATTCCAAAACATATCGACACAAGGCGATACAATTACAATTGATATATGTACAGAGGTGTCAATTCGTTTTTTACAAAAGAGTTTTTGCAAAAGAAGGATTAAAAAACGACCCAACAAAAACTAAAATCGGAGCAACCTTCGATAGAATAATTTAACGGAGGGAATAGTATTTTGTTTGGGTTTAAGTTAACTTTATAAAGAAAAAAATTATATTTCAAAAAATTAGATAAATAAACTAGTTTTTAGTCTATAATCTTAAAGCGAAATGTAAAATTTAACTTAGGTGCAAGGTAATGTATTGTTCAGCAATATCATAATAAATACGAAAAAATAACCATGCATTAATAAAAACAAGGGGATTCACGGATAGGCAAATAATAAAAATCAGGGTTTACCCTAGTACTAAGTTAATCTTTTAATATAGGTTATTTTACTTCTATTCCGACTAGTTCTACCCTTCTTTCTCGAGCAGCAGCTGGAACGTAAATGGAATTTCGGCGATCCTGAAGGAGATCGCTCACAGAGGGAGAAGCCATCGTTTCTCCCAGAGATTTTTCTTCAATTTTAAACTGTCCACTTTCTAAGTAGGGAATAAAAAATCCATCCTGATAATTCTTGAAAAAATTAATAATTGACATGGTTCTTCTTTTTCCTAGGGCTAGATTATAACCGGACTGAGCACGAGGACTCGTAAATCCACGTACCGTCAAAGAAACGTTCTTGCCGTCCTTCAAGTGGACAATTAAACCTTCTGAGAATTCCAAAAACTGAGCATATCCTCTTATTAAATCTTGTTCGAAGAAATCATTTACGCCTGTTTTTTCCTCCGCTAAAACTGCTCCTAGATACTCTTCTCGACGTTGGACATAGTCATCATAGGTAGTTTGGTAATTGGTCTTTGTTGTTTCTAGAAAGCTCCGTTCGTCTGGATAGTCATTATGAAAATATAGCGGTAATGGCAATTTAGCTTTAAGCTCCTCAACAGTCGTTACATTGGGTGGAACAGGAATAACCTCCGGTGGAGTAATAGGCTCTTCTGTTGAAATGACTGGGGCTGGCGTTTCTGGCACTGATACCACGGGCGGCGTAACAACGATGGGAGTTGTATCTACCACCTCCGGTACTATTGGTGGAACGGGTGGCGTAGGCGGGGTAACGACTAACACCGTCGTATCTTTTTCAGGGACTGTAGGAGCTTTTGGTAAGGGTGGAGTTATTTTAACTGCAAAAATATCATTACAACAAGCTTTGTTTTTTTCTTCTAAATAAAAGGAACCTGCACGGTTTGAAGAAATATAGGCTTGTGTAGAATCGGCATTTAAGGTAAAGTAGATATCATTATAGCTGCTATTTAAAGGATATCCTGTATGCACGGGACTTTCCCAAGTGGTACCATTGTTTTTAGTCTGATAGATATCGTACCCTCCTAAACTTTGGTAGCCTTTTGAACTAAAAAACAGGCTATGGGATTTTTGATGATAAAAGGGAGTGATATCGTCTTCAGCAGTATTAATAGTTGTAAGGTTTACCGGAGTTCCAAATCCATTTTTCGTGATTTCTACCTGATAAATATCTAGTCCTCCTTTACCTTCAGGACGATTTGAGGAAAAATATAATACTGGTTTTTGGGTGATTGGATCTAATCCCCAAGCTGGTTGGGTGGTCGTAAAACCTTCCACATTAATATTTTTGGGGAGTTTTTGCGCCGTTCCCCAGCGCTTTCGTTTGTCTTGGTCTCGATAATAAATTTTACATTGGATATCAACCTTTCCACTATATTCACAAAGGGTATAATAAATTCGTTGGCCATCTGAGGTAAGACTGGTGTGTGCTGTAAGTTTGTCTTTTTCATTGAAATTACGAGTCAATGGACGTCCTTTCGCCGTTCCTTTCTGTGTCAACACCTTAGTGGTTCGTCGCCGTGGAATGGTTTGATCACTCATCATTTGATAACGGTAGGAAGAATAATACAAAGTGTCACCTTGTTGGACAGCACCAAATTCAGAATAAGGCGTATTGATTTTTTTGTCAAGATGCGTCACTTCAATATTATGTGGTTGATTCACCAACGACAAAGCCCATTCGCATGCTTGTCTGGCAGCAATTGCTTTATCTTTAAATACCTTATTCCGAGTATTCTTAATAAAATCATTGAATCCATTCGTCGCTTTTTGATAATTTCCCAAACTTTGATAAGCGGTAGATAACCAAAATTTTGTAAGCGGGAAACGATCCGCTTTTTCATCATTTAATACATACTGATATTGTTGGATAGCCAAATCATACGCAAAAAATTGACGAGCAGCTTCTCCATATTGATAGCGAATGGCCGTCTCCGAGCCAGGAAAGTCTAATGCTTCTTCAAAATAATTCATGGCAGAAAAAAAATCATTCTTGGTCATTGCATCTTCTCCAGCACGAATAAAAGCAGCTTTTGTTTGGCCGTAAGCCTCAAACAACAACATGTTAAATACAATTAAAAGAAATATTTTTTTCATGTGGTATTTTTCCGCTTCGGGATATTAAAAGATAGGGCAGGATTTTGAAGCTTTTAGAGGTTTGACTTTGGTAATTCGATATTGAAGTGCTAATTCTGGACCACCTCGTCCATTCGTTGCTAATTCAAAATCAGATTGATTAAAATCATAACTGAATCCTAGTAGCCAGGCATTATAAGCGACAGCGATATTGGGAATGAGCGCATCTCTAGCACCAACTAATCGATAACTGACACCAAATCGCAATCCTAATTCTCGGCCACGGGTGTCTGTTAATTGATATTTGACACCGGTACCGGCAACCGATTCTGTGTAAGCATTTTGTTTTTGAAAATAACCATTGAATTCGAGTCCAATTTTTTCATTGATGGCGAATCCAATATTTCCGTAAATGGAATAACGTCTTGGTAGCGCCGTTTTGGTTTGATTATAAAATCCGACATCAGGCTGGGTTAGGTGAAAAACTCCAATACCTAAATCACCCCAATATTTTTGTTCTTCCTCTTGTAAGTGCCAATTAAGTCCAACGCCAAAATCGAGATACTGAATACTTGTTTGATCAAGATTTTCGCGTGTAGGAGCAGTCCCTATAAACAGATCTCCATTGAATTGATTACCAAAAGTCAGCTGGCTGAGATCAATTCTACGCTGACCTACTCCGATTAGCAATCCAGCAGTAAGCAATTGTTGCTCCGTAAGTTTTTGCGTATAACTACCGGTAGCACTTATATTTGAATAGGTTAAATTTCCATCTCCGGCTACATCGTGATTAAAAACTAGTCCGCCCGAAAAGAATCCATTGGGAAAACTAAGTTTGGTGATTTTACCATCGACAACTCCAGAAAAAGTTAGATAATCTACTGGAACGGATTTCCATTGCCTTCGATAATTAGCCATAAAGCGAATATCTTCTTTAAAAACCCCAGTTAAGGCGGGATTGAGTTGTAAAGGAGCAAAGTAAAATTGTGAGAAATGAAGATCCTGACCATTAAGACCGGAAGCGGTTAATAGAGAAATAGCTAGAATAATAGTATTTATGTATAACTTTATATTCAATGTTCAAGGTTTAACCAAAGAAATTCATATCCAAATTTACGATAATTTTCCATTTTACTATCTTAATAGTTAGAATCTAATGACTAGTTCCGACCAATTGAAATTATTATTCAACATAAAAAACTTACTCTTGTAAAAAAACGACATGCTTAAAGTAGGAATTACCGGCGGAATAGGAAGTGGAAAAACGACAGTTTGTCGGATTTTCGAGATGTTGAATATTCCGGTTTATTACGCAGATGATCGAGCCAAATGGTTAATGCAACATGATCCTGACTTAATAAAAAACATGATCGATCTTTTTGGAGCATCTGCTTATCAACCTTCGGGTGATCTAAACAGAGCTTATATTGGCAAGCTCGTCTTTTCAAATAAAGAATTGTTAGCCAAACTCAATAAATTAGTCCATCCAGCAGTATTCTTAGATGGCGAGCGTTGGTTTGCTGAACAAACGAGCCGTTATGCAATTAAAGAGGCGGCTTTGTTTTATGAAACCGGAAGTTATAAGCAAATGGATAAAATGATTGTTGTTACCGCCGATCGCGAGGAACGGATCCGACGGGTAATGTTACGAGATGGCTTGGAGCGAGAAGCGGTCGAAGCGCGGATGGATAAGCAACTTCCGGAAGAGGAGAAGATCAAACAAGCAGATTTTGTTATTTATAATGATGGACGAGAGATGTTGATTCCGAAGATCCTGGAGATTGATGAGTTGATTGGTGGATTGGTGGATTTTTAGATGTGCGGATTTGTTGATTTTAATTAAAAATGAGTTAATGAAGAATTAAGAATGTCTCTTCTTTCCTATTTTCACATTAGATGGCATTATTAATTCTTAATTAAAAAATTATTCATTATCCTTTTTATAATTCAATAAGTCCTTTGTTGGTTTTGATCCAAGCATGGAGTTGAGGACGGGAGCCATATTTCACTTCGTAAGGAATCCCTAAAGCTTGCCAATATTTTTTGATCAAGTCTGGTTGTGGATGAGAGGCAGATATTTTTTCAAGGCTACCTAAGAGGGGCAAGGATTCTGAAGGATGTAGACTATTCCCCCAATTAATAAAAAAAGGGAGCAAACCTCCAAAATTTTCAACTGCGGGAAAAGTAGCCTGCCAACTAATTGGTGTCCCATCTGTTTGGGTACGACTGCCAGGTCGGATATCACCCAATGGAATTTGATGTTTATTGGCAATATCAACAATGGTATTCAATTGATCGACTTGTGCAACCCAACGAGAAAGACGAGGCGTAGGATCATTTTCAATATTAATCCAAAGTTTATTTTTATCAATATCTTGTTTTGGATCAGGAGCAATAACTTCAAAATAGGTACGGTTGCCCAAACTTAGGAGTGCATTGTGGGTACCCAAACCTAGATGCTGTCCGGCAAAAACAGGACGAACCCCCATAAGATTTTCTACGTAATCCATTCCAAGAGATAAATCAGGGGAAGTGATGATGAGGTGGTCTGGATGAATCATAGGGTTGACTGGTTACTTAAAAACATGTTAAAAAGGATATTCTGTCTGCTCCTAAAAGTTTTTTTCTCGCAGAATTCGCAGAGACGCAGAGCACCGTCAAGCAGGCAGGTTTCTATCGTGTAAATCTTTTATCGCGAGAGTGTTATCCATACAATTTATTTCCAACTAGTTTAAATTTTTCAATTATCTTATTTTTCAAAGCGGATTCAAGATTGGATATTGAACTAACATCGAGCGGCTTTACGTTTCTTCCCTACTCGATCTTTGTCAATTGTTTTTTGAATATAATCTTTTGCTAAGGGTACTTTGCAAGAGGTGCCTCCCATTTCAACGGTAACTTTACCAATTTTTTCAGCGCTTGATTGTGATTTTTTGGTGAGGGCCTTTATATAACTTCCCACTGCAATTACAAAACCATTCATTGCGTAACGGACTCGGTTAGGTGGTTGATTATGGATTTCTTTTTCTACTTGTTTTAGTAATTTTTCGTAGGCTTTAATGTCCAATTTTTCATCTGGTTGGACGGAAGCAAAGTTTGCTAAAGTTGCCCACCCAGCGGCAGCAATTTGTTCTTTTTTTGACTTGATCCATTTGAGGCCGAGCGCAAATCCGTGTTCTGTTTCAGCAGCGACCCATGGAACAGCAAATTCGCTGAGGTAATACCAATAGGCTTTGTCTGCCCAATCGTTGAGTTGTTTTTTGGTGATCTGTTTTTCGTCTGCCATCAATCCGGCAAGATACATAGCATCTGAGTTTCCCGTATCGTAAAGCTGTAAAGAGAGCTCATGGTTCTTTTTCGTTTTCTTTAGAATCTTTTTTAGGTCGGCCACCTTTACTCCAAAAAATGGTTCTTTTGCGCCATGCTTCATCAAGGTATTTTTGGTGCGTTCATCACCGTATGATTCTAGTTCTTTGAGTACTTCTTGGAGGGTCATGCTTGAATATTGAGTTAGTGAATAATATTTGCTTATCGGAGCAGGATAAAAATAATCAAGATAAAAAAATTCTTAAGGTCTCCATAAAAAATTTGATGTTATTTCAATCAAGAAAAAAGGCTATTTCTTAAACGGTCGTCGTTGAATCCATTCAGGTGATTTGGGTTGAAGGTAATCGACCATAGCATTCAGCAATCGATTAGAAAATTTCGAACGGTGACGAGCATAAAAATACATTTCTAGGGGCTCTGCTCCTATCGAACTTTTAATCTCTAAAGCGGTTCTGGCAAAAATGATTTTTTCAACGCCCTCCGAAATTCCGTCTCTCGTAATGTCAAATAGTATATTGAGATACGTTTGATAAATTCTATTTTGTTCATAATCAAAACCCAAAAAATGCGCTTCTAGTTCTTTGTGATTTTTAATCGTTGTGTAATAGCCAATCAGCTGATCTTCTATATAATATCCCGTTAGTTGGAATTTATCAGGGAACGCTCTTTTTAATTCTAAAAAATAATCTTCGTGCAACTCCGCTGAATTAAAATCTGAATTATTTGCAACGCCTATATACAGTTCATGAATTCGTTTTTTATTGGCAATGAGGGCGGCTAAATCTAGGTTTTCCTTTCGAATGGAAGCACCTTTTTTAAAACCTCTTTTCATTCGGACTCGATACTTAGAAGAGAGACAGTCAATATAATCTTGAAAGCTTCGCCAATTGGGATCCAGTTCAAAAATCATATTCGGCTGCATCGTAAACTCTTGGTAATATTGACACAAGACTGTTCCAATTTCTTTTTTATTTTCAGCAGCAATTTCTTTAATAAGAATAGCACTTACTTCAATGCCCTGTTCATCCAATTTGGGTAGAACAGCGTTGAGTCCTGAGTAGAGAAGATCTATATTATTTGCCGTATTGATTTGAGAAGAAAAATAAAAACCATGTTCGCCTGTTAAGAGTAGATTTCCACAGACTAAGGTATAAAAGCTAATTTTTTCGGCTACTTTTTCTTTTACAAAATTTCCGATGCGCCCCAACAATCCTGCTTGCTCTTTATCTTCTTGAATATTCTGGTTAGCTCGAAATAATTGAATTTGAGCAATGGCGATTCCGACAGGCTTTTTTTGTTGATAAAACAATAGATAGGCAAACTGCATTTCTAAAGGAGGAAATTTTTCTAGAAGCTCCAAATAAGTCCTTTGAAGAAAGAGGTTCTGCCTTGGGGCAAGTTGATCCCAGATTTCCGGAACCGCCTCCATGTTTCGATACAACTGCACATCAGTATCTTCACCCAATCTTATTAATTCACTAGTGACGGTCATTTAAGTATGATAGAACTAAAGTAATGGTCAAACAATAATATTCTAAATTATATCACTTTAAGTCAAAATTTTGTTGATCCTGCCTTTCTGTATAAACAGCCAAATAATTTCCCCATATACAAGAACTATTCAGGATGACATAAAGTTGTGAAAAACAAATAGTTAATGAGGGAGGCGGAGACTTTAGGTTAAACAACTATTTTAGCATAAGATCTGCTCTATTGCTCCACTTTTTCGCCGATCTGCCATTTTTTTATCTCCTGCAAGGCATGATGTTCATTTTCCCAGCCTTTTAATTTGGTTCGACCGAGGCCTTTATAATTCAAAAACCACGTTTCCACAATGCGCATACCGGCATTATATTTAATTAAAAAATCCTCAAATCCATCCACCTGAAGGATTTGCAAGCTGGTATCAACGGGTACAGCAATGATTTTTGTATCAATTTCTCCGTCATCAATCAGGTTTAACGTGGCAATCGGACGGATCGCCATCAGCGTTCCAGTTGGCTGGGCCGGGGCGATAACCAGCACATCCAAAGCATCTCCATCACCCCCGTGTTCTTCGTCCATCATCGTAGAAGGGATAAAACCGTAATTAGCTGGATAAGGCAAAAAGTCAATTATCCGATCTTCTCCGTCTAATTGATCGGTCTCAAATCGCTTATTTTCACTATTAAATTCGATTTTCTGGTTAGTTCCTGCTGGAATTTCGATCACTGCGTTAATGGCACCAGTTTCTGTAATCGCAGGTGCACGATAGACATCTCCTTGCCCTGACTGGCAAGCAAAAAACAGGCAAAAAGCGAAAACTAATATCAATAGGTTGAGATTCTTGGTCATAAGAGTTCAAAAGTAGTTAAAATATCCTTACATTACTCGATTGTAGAACCGTCTAATAAATCGGGAATTTGTAGTCATGAGGACTTTTAGACAAACAATGAATGCTTACTTTTGAAGGTTAACAAGATGCGATGATTCCGGATATTTTATATTTGATAAATAACATTTATTGGACTTAAATAAAAAAATTATGAGCAAGGATTCTTATTTTGATCCGGCAGACCTGAAAAAGTTTGGAAATATTACAGATTACCAAGAGGCAATGGGTAAGAAATTCTTCGATTATTACGGAGAGGTTTTTAAAGAAGGTGCCTTGACAGAAAGAGAAAAAGCGCTGATTGCCCTGGGTGTGGCACATGCCTTACAATGTCCTTATTGCATCGATGCCTATTCCAGTACATGCCTTGTTAAAGGGGCTGATGAAGAACAGATGATGGAGGCAGTGCATGTGGCTGCTGCTATCCGAGCAGGGACAACACTCGTATATAGTACGCAGATGATGAAGCATGTTGATAAGTTAAGTATGTGATTTTTTTAGAACAATTATATAGTTTTCTTGGTTTTAGACCAATAAGTTAGAGTTTGTCCAAATTTTCATGATTGAGTGACATTGAAACAAGCGCTTAATTTAAACTTACAAAGTTGTTTTAATACAACAAATAAAAAATAATAACCAATAAAAAGAATGGGTGTTAAGCAGAAATCGAAATCGCTAAAAGCGAGAGATAATAATTTATCGGATAGTTTTTTCCAATTGGATGTTCTGAATGGGCGCCAATTGATGGAGGAACAGTTTCCTAGTTTTGCAGGGAAGGTAGGAGACTTAGGATATCAACCGTTGAAATCAACTGGAATTAAAATTTTTCAACTTAACATTGGCAAGCTGTGTAATCAAACCTGCACACATTGTCATGTTGATGC
Source organism: uncultured Saprospiraceae bacterium (assembly GCA_964645475.1). Classification (GTDB taxonomy): domain Bacteria; phylum Bacteroidota; class Bacteroidia; order Chitinophagales; family Saprospiraceae; genus JALZUU01. The sequence goes on from CAZYAC010000003.1 coordinate 34,759, forward strand.
AGGGCCGGATCGAAAAGAAGAAAACATGGATCGTGCAACACTTGAGCGCTGTCTGGAAATAATTGCGAGTACGCCAACTATTACTACGGTAGATATTACGGGTGGCGCTCCTGAAATGAATCCTCATTTTCGCTGGTTTGTAGAAGAATGCACCAAATTGGGTAAACAAGTAATTGACCGATGTAATTTGACCATTATTATGGCCAATAAAAAATACCACGATCTACCCCAATTTTTGGCAAAGCATAAAGTGCAAGTGGTTTCTTCTCTACCCTATTTTTCCAAGAAGAGAACAGATAGCCAACGAGGAGATGGTGTTTTTGAGGATTCGATTAAAGCACTACAAATGCTAAATGAGGTTGGATATGGAAAGGAAGGTACCGGTTTGGAGTTACATTTGGTTTACAATCCAGCAGGTGCGTTTTTACCTGATAATCAGGAAAATTTACAAGCAGAATTTAAACGTCAGCTCAGTCGCAAATACGATATTGTTTTTAATAATCTTTTTGCGATTACCAATTTACCGATTGCCCGATTTTTGGAATACCTGATTGAGAGTGATAATTATAAAGATTATATGCAGGCGTTAGTAGAAGCTTTTAATCCTGCTACGGTGATGGGACTGATGTGTAGAGATACGATCTCTGTAAGCTGGGATGGACACTTGTACGATTGTGATTTTAATCAAATGCTAGATCTTAAAGTAGCTGTTCCAGGATCAACACATCTAGATACCTTCGACGCTAATAAATTACAAGAAAGAAATATTGTTTTAAATCAACATTGTTACGGATGTACAGCAGGAGCGGGCTCAAGTTGTGGTGGAGAAATTACTTAATTGTTTATAAATTGGTTAATCGGTGGATCAGTTAATTAGTGGATGCAGAGCCTCGGGGAATTCTTTTTGATTAAATTGATGACCTTCCTATTCGTAAACTATTATCTTCTGCAATGGTATGGAAACTTCTTTATTTTTTATTTGAATAAAATAGATTCCTGGTACATCTGGTGCAGCAAATTTCAGGGACTGTCCGACTGTTTCTACCTTTAACAATTGTCCCATTACATCATAAATAAATACTTCTAAATTCACTGATTCAGTGTTTAAATTTTTGATTGTCAACAATTGATTTTTACCTAATGGATTTGGAAAAAATACAATATTCTCTATTTTTGCCAAATCATTGTTGTTTACAATTTGTCTTTTCTGGTAATACTCTTCGCGATAATTTTCTATAACAAATTGACCAATATCAAATTGGTATAAATACAAAGATTCCTCGAAGCGAATTTGTTCTTCGTCCAAATTAAAGTATTTAAAATATTGTTTGGTTATTATTTGATCTGATGTTGATAAACTATAATCGAAACTTATAATCGAGTCTGGTAAACCGCTGTATATATTCCGTCCTGCATATTCCTCAATTCTTCCACTGCTTACCCATTCGTTATTATTCCAGGCATCAATATCTCGAATAATCCGATTCTCGACTTGATCATAAGTGAAGACGGACCGCGACAAATTTTGACAATTGGTGGTATCAGGGGAATTAAAAAGGCAATAGATAACTGTATCTTGCAGATTATCATCATTATAGGAAATAATAAATTTATCAGAAAAGAAGACCTCGCCCGCACTATTTCCCTTTAAGCTAAGTATCTCTAGCGGTTGATTGCTATCATTGTAATCAATTCTATCTCCAAATGAAAAAACAAAGTTTCCATCTAGACCAGGGCCAAAATAGGATTGCAAAATTCGATTTCCTGCAAGATCATAAGTATTTTCAATTAATTCTTGATTTTGCCATTGGTTATTCACCCAAAATTGAGTTACCTGGGTAAGGAGTTGATCATTATTATTATAGTTGATGGTAGTCTTTTGACTATTTTCCCAAACAGCATCAGTAAATGTTTCCGTTAAGATCTGAGTGGGTTGTTCATTATCAAAACTACTCGTAATCCGCTTATTATTTTCCCAAAAACCATTTGAAAAAACCTCAATAATTTCGACTTCTTGGGCACCTGAATAGGTAAAATTAGAACGTTCATTCTCTCTACGAATTAGCAATAAGTTATCTTCTTCATCATAAGAATATCCTGCAAAAGAGGTCACCTCAATTGGATTACCAATAAAATCAAATGACCTAAAAAAGGAATAGGAGCTATCTATTCGCAAGGGAATAAAGTCCTGTGCATTTACCCCTAAGGCAAAGACAAAACAGAATATCAAGGTATGTATTCTCTTCATAAGTAAAAGAAATAAGTGCAGTTTTCACTGCTACTAACGAACTGTTTGAACTGAAACAATTCGTCGTTAAATTAGCCTTTAAATAAATAAATGGAGCTTAGGGGGTTGTAAAGTCTAGAGACCGTATTGTTTAAGGGACTGGAATATTAGGGGATGGTTGTTAATATTTTGTAAAATTAAGAAATTTACAATTAAAATCAAAGTAGGGTTTATGCTAAATGACTCATTTTGGGGGATTAGATTTTAGTTAGCGCATTATTGACTGCATTCGCATCAATAGCATGGTGAGAAGTATTATAAACCGCTACACCATCTTTGACCAAAATGATCTGCGGTGACTGATGAATTACATTTAGGGTTTCTGCAATTAAGTTAGAAACGGAACGATGATTTAATAAATCCAAATAATAGAAATCCATTTTAGCTGGATCAATATCCCATTCAGCTTCAAGGCGATGCTTCGCTCCTGCACTGATGCCACAGGTGGTGCTATGCTTAAAAAGCATCACCGGTCGTTCGTGAGAGCCTTTGATTACCTCTTTTAGCTGTGCTTCGCTATCCAAGGTCTTCCAATTTGAATGTAAATTATTCTTTTGTGAATTTCGTAAATTATCTAAAAATCCCATCTTGATATTTTTATAAAGCCTTTAATTAATATTTAGGTAGCGGCAAAAAGTTTACCGAAATCTGTGGATTTAACCTAATAAGCCATTCCACGGTCACTTTGCTATAACAGTATTTCCATCCCAAAGTTCGCAATTTATTCAATATTTCTATTCCAAGGTCGGTTGCCTAATTTTTTTAATTAAAAAATGATAAAAAAGAAGTTCTTTTGCAGGAGAATTAATTATTGAAAAAATTTGGTTCTACTATGCAGCTTAAAAAGATACAAGAATCTATAGATTTTTATAAAAACTTTCTAAAAAGAAATCCAGAACAGCGAGAATTATTCTCTTGGGAATCACAAAATATTTTTCAAAAAAATTGGGATATAGAAGCGCCAAATTTTGGAAAAATGTTCGATAATAGTCTAGAAAACACGCATACACGTCGCTGGTGGACGGGTGATAATTTTAAACCCAAAGCTCGGATTTTGGAGTTTATCAATCAAAATGAAGACTTCGTCCGCGCTATGTTCCGAGCATTATTTGATGAAAACAAACCGATCGAGAATCGAATTTCTAAATTTCAATTTGGATGTGATGTAATGATGCAGGACTATAAAGAAGACCATCCTACGAGCATAGAAAACAATCATTACCATCTCGAAAATCACGTCATCTCGATGTATCTTTCCTTTCGTTATCCCTCAAAATATCCAGTTTATTTTTATCCCGCATTTGCCAGTATGATGAAAAAAATTGGCAGCACCAAAATCCCAGAATCGCATGAAATGGAACGATTTTTTAAGATTACCAAAACGCTTACCACCTTTCTACACAAAGATGCAGAACTCATTGCCATTCATCAAAAAATGATAAATATTCCTTCACTTTATCAAGAAGA
>CAZYAC010000004.1:0-2838 GCA_964645475.1 uncultured Saprospiraceae bacterium
GCTTTAAAAGGAGGTGTTGTTCAGTATCGCATCCAAGGAGATAAGTTAGATTTTTTAGATCCCGGAGATTTCACAAAAATGGGTGTTAGCAAATTATATCCTGATTTATCTTTAGGAAGCATGCTCTATTATCAAGAAAAATATTATGTAGGATTTTCAGTACCTCAAATTTTTGGACTAAATTTAGGATTCAAAGAAGAAACCGGTAATTACAATATTCAACGAGCAAGACACTACTACGGTATTGCAGGAGCTCGTTTTGAATTATTCGAAAAATCTTGGTTAGATCTTTCTTCGGAAGTACAATTCTTACCTGAAGCACCTATTTATTTTAGCGGTAATTTAGCTTTTGATTTTAGAGAAATCTTTTGGACTACAGCCAGTTATTCCACCGCTAACCATTTAAGGTTTGGAGGAGGTATCTTTGGTAATTTAGGAGGAAATTGGTTGAGTGTAGGATATATCTTCTCTCACTTTTTCCAAAATTATGGTCCTTCTTTTGGTGGCACTCATGAATTGCGGGTAAGCTTTAGTTGGAATTAAAAACAAGGCATTCAGGTAACCAGCAAATTCAATCATCATCATGATCCAGAAAAAACAACTACTCCTTTTTATTTCCTTTTCCATTTTCCTAACTTTCCTTGGATGCCAGAATTCAAGTCCATCAACAAAATGGAAGATGTAAAAAAAGAAAAAGTCCTCAGACATGTGGGTTTGTTTAAGTTCAATTAACCCCTTGTCAGTTTTTTCTTTTTCGATTTTCAAAGAATCTAGCAACTTTATTTTTATATACTATTAGTAAAAAAATTAGACTTATAAATAACAGTATTAATGGAAGCACAAAACCAAACATTAGTAACAAATCTTGTGAGAGCCAAGATTGAAAACTTTCCGGAACTTTAGCTGTCATTAATCCAAGGTAGTCGAATAATACACTGATTATTGTAAATATCTGTAATAGTGCCAGTACAAATAAAATATTCGATTGCTTACTTTGTTCCCTATTATCTGAATACTTTAGTTTTCTTTCTATTGATCCTTGAACAATTGATGTTACCTCAGTGAAATTTTGAAAATCTTTATCAAGGTTCCAATATGAAAAAGTTTTATCATAGAAATCAAGTTGCCATTTTCTTAATGTATATTTGAAGGTAAATATATTATATTGAAGTGTTTTAAATGCAACTACAACGGAATCAAATTCTTTTACAAAATCATCTAGATCGTAGTTTAAAGAATCATATTTTGCTTTTTCAAATAATTCAAAGGCATAGACCTTAAAAAAATGATAATGAATAAAATATGCAAGATCAAGATTAATAATTACAGGAATACATTTTAATGCTTTTTCTTCATTATAATTAAAAACTGTTGTAAACCTCCATCCAAAGAATGCAAATTTACTTTTAGAAAGATAGTCCCTAGATTCAAATTCTTTGTCATCATTAACATGATTGCTTAGAATTGCTAATTTAATCTCATCTTTCATTGATTTACTGAAAATGGATAAATTAAAATTCTTATAAATCGCCATCATATATCCAGTATTGGAAGGAATTGAAATATCTTGTTTGTTAATTCCTAATAATGAACTTACTTTATTAATACTATCATTTTGAAGTTCATTTGTCCAATTGCTTACTGTGATATTATCATTAAGCGGATCAACCACTTGTAAGTTTCTTATCTTATAATAAAGACCAGTGAAATTTTCAGGTTTGATATCTCCATAATCAATGGGAGTAATTGTTATAAAACTAATAATAACGAAAATATTATCGTTTGTATCCCAGCCTAAAATATATCCTGACTCCTGGTTAACTAGATTAAAATTATTAAGTAGTTTTATTTCAGATGGATTATTTTCGTTACAAATTTCCTCAATTAATATATCATTATATTTTTTTGAATTATCGTGGAAAACTTTAAATTCATAACTTTCCCCGATTGAAAGTAATTGAATCCAGCTACGATCAAGATTTAATGAAGAAAATAGGGATTTTATTGACTTATTCTTGGAAGGTTTATATTCTAAGTCAAGCCATTTCTCATTAGAGACAATTTTTGTATGTAATAATCTTTTTTGTTGTTCTCTTTCTATTTGTAGAGGCTGTATGCAGAAAAAACTAATGTTTCCGTTTTTCTCATTATAAGTATGTTTTCCCATGATTTTTTATGTATTCTAAAGGAAGGGGTTCCTTTCTATAGTCAATTACTATTTCTTGTCCTTTTTTAATATTTTTTATAGTTACAACTCTTAAAGGTGCGTTGTCAATTCTAACATTAGGTTTTCTAGAATGATTAATGAAACTATATTTCGTTCGATAAGGTCTTACAAGTAAGATGTCATTTTCTAAAGCATTCCATTCTAGTGATAGGTTTAATTTTCTATATAGAGAGTATGGAATTTGTTGACCATCTAAAATCCCAATTATTACTTCTGAAGGCATGTCACATGTTGCAAATAGACCATTTCCATGAATCTTACTATTCTGTATCTTTGAATTTGATATATTATCAATAATATCTTTAATGACCATCTATATGATTTAATTTTGAAAAAATATTATGGTAATATAAGAGAATTTTATCTTTCAACCAAGAACTTTAATCCACAAAACCTTTACCCATACCTCTCAACATTTTGCTGATAACGTCACCGGCTTTCCATACCATAAAAAACCAGTTAAGTCCATTTCGCTATGTCATAGTAACGAGGCTTACAGTGATTCAACTATAATACACTTACCGTCTCTATTTCACCACTCTCACTGCAGCGGACTTGCAGCTTTGCAACCTCATTTAGAAAAAGTGTTGGTCCTAGATTATTGGACAAAT
>CAZYAC010000004.1:2938-10242 GCA_964645475.1 uncultured Saprospiraceae bacterium
AAAATGTTTCCCAAAATGAGAATCACACTCATTTTGGGAATAAAATCTATTTTATCGAACATTTAATCAATTGATAATCAAACACTTATCTTTCGGTATAAATTTTAGAATAAGTAAGAATAGTATTACTAGCTTCTAAAATTATATAACCATGAATACCATTCAGAACGAAACAACAGAATCAACCGATTTAATAGAATCAACAGAACAACAGTTCTCTCCCTGGTTTGTCCTCGTCTTAGGAATGACGATCTTGTATTTAAGCTGCCTTGAGGTAAATGCACAAAGCATCAGCTTTAATAATACCGTACCAACCGAACTCATGGTATGTGAAGACGGAGAAAATTTTAATGTTGAGTTTACAAATACCTCAAATTCTGATTTGACCAATCTGGAAATTCAAATCCTTTTTCCAACAGGAATTGAATACCTAATTGGAAGTCTGGTAGAACATTCAGATTTCCATGTGGAAGAAAATAATGTTTCCAATCTTTCTGATATATCTTTTTATGCTAACAACTTAAATAGCGGAGAATCTATAAATTTCACCATTGGGGCAATAGCCACCTATGAGGCCTATACCAATCAATTGAATGGAACCGTTTTTTCCAACCAAATAACGGTAAATTATTCTGTCGGCTCAGAAACAGACATTACCGACAATTATAACATTCTCTATCCGGCACTTTCTATTACTCAAGTAAATCCTATGTCATCTACCGTTTTTGTAGGTGGAAGTTTTACACAAACAGTTACCATAGTCAATGGAGGTTATGGTTCCTTATCTTCTTTTATTCTCAAAAACACTACAGACGATAATCTAATCTTAGATACCGTAGATGTCGGCACTTTAAATTTTAATAAGGATGAAATTATTTTTTCTGCTGCAGACTTTGTAAACATTGGTAACGGAGATGGTAAGTTCGATCAAAATGAGTCTATTGTTCTAACCCAAACTATGACTGCCATAGGATGCAATAATAGTCAAAACGAATTAACCGCTTTTTGGGGATGTGATGGGCAAACAAATCCGAGCAATACAAAATTTCCTTTTACAACTGTAAGGTTATTTGCTCCTAACTTAACGATCACTCCTACCAGTAATTTTGGAACTTGTGTTGACGGTACAGCAGATAATCAAGAATTGATGATTAAGAATGACGGAACTGGTCCAGCCAATGAGACGCAAATCGAAATACGACCAAACGCAGAGGACCAGTATACAAGAACAGATGCAGAAAGTATTTCTTACACACTTAATGGAAATACTTTTCCACTGATGCCCATAGCCACCCAATTGGCAACAGGTTACGATTGTCTTGGAAATAACCCTATTGATGGCTTTACCGTCGAATTACCTACGATTCAACCCAATGAAACACTTTATCTAAATTGGAACAACTATACTTGCGCAACAACTTCCTGTGGCAAGGCGCATTATGTGGGTTGGGAATACGAGGGAGAATATACAGATATGTGTGAAAGCAGAAATTATGAATTCACGGATACTGGTCAAGACAACCGGATAAAAAACATGTCAACTTTCTACGAATCTCCTTCAGATTTAGTGGATGGGCAAACTGGCATCTATACTTTAAATATTAATGCAGCTACTTTTGAACTACCAAGTGGCACAGCACCCTACTTTGAGGCTGTTTTTAATATTCCGACGGGATTAATTTGGAGCGGAATACCTAGTGATTTAGAGTTTGTAAATAGTCAAACTTCTTGGATAGCAGATCAATTAAATTACGATAATGGTAGTCAAACCTTAACTGCCAGATTTGATTTACCGATTCCTGAAAACTTCAATCTAAACCACGCAGAATTCAACTTAAAGTTGACAGCAGATTGCACACCCAATGTAAATTGGGTAACGGTTGGTATGCAATTATTTCACATCATGGATTCAAATTGTGATACACCTTATCGAATAGAAATGACTTGTAAAGAAACACCTCAAACCCAACTCCATTGTCCCGGTCCGTGTGACCATGGAATGAAATTCAAAGATTTTAAAATTGCAAGGACTAGTTTTGGACAATCAGATAATAATTTAGATGGGTTGCCCGATGAAAATAACAACCTGGATATGTCATTAATTAAAGCCAACCGAATTATGACGAGTGATACTTTTGAAACAACTTTTACAGGAGCAATAAAAACATCGACTACCTTCCCTCAATGGAATCATGGATACGCTCAATCAAAAATTCCTTTTGGCGATGCCATCAATATTCTCTCTGCTCGTATTGAGGTCTTCGATAATAGTACTGGACAAACCATCTCTTGCGATAATGTTCCTTTTACCCAAAACCTAACAAACGGAATCAGAACAGTAGATTTTGATTTCAGTCCAAACATTTTAGCGAATATGAGCTGTGATGATTTTGTCAATTTTCAATTTGAAAATGAGGATGAAGTATTTTTAGTCGCTACTTATAAAATGACTGAAAACATCGGAGGAAATGCGGAACAAGTTATGATTACGAATGATTTTTATGTCAGTGAAATGCCAAATAGTGCTGCTTATCAATGTAACGATTGGAATGGAAATTTCACCGCCATTGGTTATTTCTACACAACTTGGAAATCCGAACAATATAATGTGAAAACTTGCACAGAAACTATTTCCCAAAATTATTACATGAGCATTGGAGATTGCTGTACTAATTATTCAGGTGGCAATATGTTTCCCTTTGAATTTAGAAATTGGTCAAATTTAGAAAAGGTTCGTGTTGAGATTCCTACTGGGTATTCCTTTCTAAACGGAACCCTAAACCAATGGAGAACCAAAAATACCAATGCAACCGTTTTAGAATCTACCAACATTACCCCCACAACCATTAATGGAACTACACATCTTTTCGAATTGGGATCTTATTATGTACAAAATGGAGGAACTCTCAACTTTTCAGATGACGGTTATAACGGACAAATTTCTCTTGAGATACAACCAGAATGTACCGTCAATCAAGCAGCCAATTTACCTGTTAATTATTACTTCTCTTTTAGACAAAATGATGTTTTAGGAGGAGAACTTACGCAAGAATACAGCGGTCATACTGATTATTTAAAATACTATAAAGCAAACCTAAAACCTTCTTCAATCTTACCGACCCAAGATGGAATTTCCTCTACAGTAAGTTGGGATTTAAAAATAAGAAATCGACAAGCCAATACGGCAAATGGCTGGTTTTATCTAGAAGATGAAAGTGGAAATATTATCATTCAAGAAGTTAAAAATACCCAAGATCAAAGTGTATTAGTTCCTGTAAATGGATTTTATCAACTAGGAGATTTAACAGAAGGAGAAAATAGAAATTTTCAAATCACTGCTACTTATAATTCTTGCGAGTTATCTACGCTTGAGGTAATAACGGGTTCAGATTGTAACGGCTATCCAAGTTCTCTAGAAGCTTTCACATGCGGAACAGAAAAACTTAATTTATACATAGCTCCACAGCCTTCGGAGCTACAAGTAAGATTTGATAATTATATTAATCCTATCGACGCTTGCGATAATAGTGTGATGGTTGAAATTGAAATGTTAAGTTCAAAATTAGCAGCAGTAGAAGATTTATTTGTAAAAATCTTTCCACCAACTAGCCAAACCGTTACCATTGAACCTGGAAGTGTGGAAATACTTTATCCAGTTACAGAAGATTATTTTCCTATTGCAGATCCAACACTTCAAAATAATTATTATACGATTACCGGTTCAGCGATGGACACCATCATAGGTGAACAAGGATTGGTTGGAGTAACGGATGTTACTGCAAATAAGGTTCGAGTGAAATTTAATTTATTGTTAGACTTAGATTATAAACCTGGAGAATTCATTAATTTCGAAATAGGCGGTCAAAGACCTTGTAGAACTAGTTTACCTACCTTAGGTCTTGCTTTTGATCCGAATGCTAGCTTTGGAAAGCCAGAAAACATTGGATTAGAGGCGGTAAGTGATGCTTGGGCATCTGCTTGGGGAGACTATAATAACGATGGGTTTGTCGATTTATTTGTAACAAATTACGATCCGGATACTCCAAACTTATTATATCACAATAATGGAAACTCTACCTTTTCACAAGTGAGCACTGGAGCAATTGCAACGGATCTCGCCAGTTCATTGGCCGCAACTTGGGGTGATTATGATAATGATGGAGATTTGGATTTATATGTAGCCAATAACATTGGGTATGAGAATTTTTTATACCGAAATGATAGCGGAACATTTACTAGAATTCTAAATGACCCTGCCGTAAATGATAAAGGATATGCCCACGGTGTAAGCTGGATTGATTATGATAATGATGGACATCTAGATTTATTTGTAACCGATTATTTTTCTACCAAATTCAATCAATTATATCATAATAATGGTGATGGTACTTTCAAAAAAGAAAACGGATCTGCTCCTACCTTAGAAGCGAATTTTTCGGTAAGCGCCGTCTGGGGAGATTATAATAATGACGGACAATCAGACTTATTCGTTTGTAATGCTTCTGGCAACAATAACAGTCTTTATAAAAATACAGGTAATGGAAATTTTTTAAAAATAAATACTGGAGATATTGTAAATGATGGTGGCAATTCAGTTGGTGCCAGTTGGGGAGATTATAATAATGATGGGTATTTAGATTTATTTGTTACCAATGCAGGTAATCAAAATAATTTCCTCTACGAAAACAATGGGAACGAAACTTTCACAAAAATTCTTGCAGGAGCGATCGTAAATGATCAAGGTCATTCTCATGGAAGCGCTTGGGGTGATTATGATAATGATGGAGATCTAGACTTATATGTTAGCAATGACCAAAACCAACATAACGCGTTATATTCCAATAATGGAAATGGTACCTTTACCACTATCACCAATAACATCACCCAAGATGGGGGTCAGTCGTTTGGAGCAGCTTGGGCTGACTACGACAATGATGGGGATATTGATTTATTCACAGCTAATCATCAATTAAACGAAAATTTTATTTACCAAAACGCAAGAGGTAAATGTCAAAACAAGGCTTGTATTACTTTAGTTGGTACCAATTCAAATCGTTCTGCTATCGGTACAAAAATTCGAGTAAAAGCAAATATTTACGGAGAAGACATCTGGCAGGTTCGAGAATTATCAGGACAAACTGGTGGTGGTATCGGGGGACAAAACGAACTAAAATCCATTATTGGATTAGGAGATGCGGAATTGATTGACTCCATAATTGTAGAATGGAATTCTGGTTACCGACAAGTACTTACCAACCAAACTCCTGATGATTGTTTTACGATTACCGAGCAGCAAGGGAGTGAAATATGTGGCATAGTTTACAACGATAAAAATGACAACTGTATCCAAGACGCGGATGAAAACGGTATTCCAAATATGAGTATCGTACTGCAACCTGGCAACTTGAGAGCTGTGACAGATTCCAATGGATATTACAGTACGCTAGCTGCACCTGGTGAATATATTTTAACACAGGATACAGATGGAACTCAATGGGAATCCACTTGTACCATACAGGATACGATAAACGTAATTGGCATCGGAGGACAATTTTGTGGAATAAACTTTGGAAATACCGCTATCTGCGCATTACCAGATTTACAAGTGGAGATTTCAGCTTCTGCCCACCGGGTAGGATTTGAAAATTTGATTGCATTGACCTACAAAAATCAAGGTACAGAAATGGCCACCAATGCCAAATTAACGGTTATGTTTGGAACACATATTATTCCTTTAGAAAGTTCTGTGCCTTGGACCATTGCCGCAGGAACGGATCGAAGATGGGATTTAGGAGACGTGCAAATAGGAGAATCGGTTACGATTTATATCAAAGATTCTGTGTCAACAAATGTGACAATTGGAGAGGATATTCAATTACGTGCCTCATTTTACGGGGAGGAAGACGATTGTAATGGATTGGATAATATTACGGTTGATAATCAAATAGCCGTAGGTGCTATTGATCCAAATGACATTGCCGTGACCCCAGAAGGATATATCGATAATGACCAAGAATTGATCTACAAAATTAGATTTCAGAATGTCGGAAACGCCACTGTTTCTAGGGTTAGAATTGAAAATAAACTACCCGAAGGATTAGATATAAATACGCTTGAATTAGGTTTGACCAGTCATAATTATCAATTTGAAATCCAAGATAATAATCGATTAGTTTGGACTTTTGAGAACATCAATATGCCAGACAGTACCACGAATGAATCAGCTAGTCATGGGTTTGCAATCTTTAAAATAAAGCCGAAGGCAGAACTTGAAGACGGTGTAAAATTGAAAAATCAAGCAGCTATTTTCTTTGACAATGTAGCTCCCATCACTACCAATACCGTGACCAATATTATTGGGGAGGTTCCTCGTCCCGCATTTTCAAATGAACAACTCCAGATTTTCCCAAATCCAATGACTACCCATTCTGACATTCAAATTGTTTCACTGGAAGGAACCCCCATCAATATTATTAGCCTAAATGTTTTTGATTTATTAGGCAAAAAGTTATTTGAGAAAAGGGGTATTTCCGATTCCATTTTTCGATTGACGAGGGGTAACTTCCCTACAGGTCAATTTATCATTAGAGCAGTTGGAGAAAACGGAAAATGGTATTCTAGAAAAATTTTATTTCAGTAATTGTTTCACCCAAACATTTAATTTTAGAACCGAGCTCTTTAAGCTTCGGTTCTTTTTTTATTTATTAGAATACGGCCAAAACTATTATGAAATTTATTCTCAAAATGAGAATCCATCTCAAAATGAAATCATATATTTTTATATTTGAATCGTAAAAAATTGAATTAGTGACATTTATGATTTGGCTATGCATTTGAATATACCCAAGTATACTTAAACGCATAACAATATTACCATGAATCAGTCAAAAATAAAATTAGGAATAATCGGTACCGTAGGCGTACCTGCCCGTTACGGAGGTTTTGAAACATTAGCCCACCAGCTTGTGGAAAACTTAAATCAAGAATATCAACTTACGGTTTACAATAGCACCAAACATTATAGTTCTAAAGAAAGAATCCCAACTTGGAATGGAGCAAAAATAAAATACATCCCATTTTCTGCTAACGGAGTATCTAGCATTGCTTATGATATCGTTTCAATGATCCATGCCGTTTTATTTTCAGAGGTCTTATTGATCTTAGGTGTATCAGGATGCTTATTCTTACCCATCATAAAATTATTTTTTCCTTTCAGAAAAATCATCGTAAACGTAGATGGGTTAGAATGGAGACGAGCAAAATGGGGAAAGTCTGCTAAACTCTTTTTACTATGGAGTGAAAAA
>CAZYAC010000004.1:10342-15175 GCA_964645475.1 uncultured Saprospiraceae bacterium
TGGTAGGAAATTGGAAGAATAGCGAATATGGAAAATCCTTACAAAACGAATTTAACACACTACCCCATCTACACTTATTAGATCCTATCTATGAATCAAGTTTGTTAAATCAATTGCGATCCAACGCTAAAGTTTATATCCACGGGCATAGTGAAGGTGGCACCAATCCCTCATTGGTCGAGGCCATGTATCTAGGATTGCCGATTCTCTCTTTTGATATTATTTATAATAGAGTTACAACCGAAAATCAAGCCTTCTATTTTAAGACCATAAATGAACTTCATTTGCTAGTGAAAAACTTGGAAGCATTAAATCTTGATCGAATGGCTAAACGATTAGAAGCGGTGGCCAACCGTAGATATTTGTGGTCAGTAATTGCTAAAAAATATAGCATGCTAGTTAAAGGTGCTACCCAAGTTGAAATACCCACTTTTGATTTTGAGTTACCTAGCAAATTAAAAAGAGCCACTGCATAAAAAATACCAAAGCGGTCAAATAATCATCTTTTAATTTAACATCATGAGAAAATTTATTACCATTTTAATATTAGCGATGGCTTGTTTTAACCTAGGCGCTCAATTAGTTACCACTGTGGCCGGTCAACCTGAAATAGCTGGTGCCATAGACGGGGCTGCTTTTGATGCAACCTTCAATAATCCACATGGGATTGCCATTGGTCTTGATGGAATTGTTTATGTAACAGATAGATGGAGTCACACCATTCGAAAAATTGAATTAGACGGTACCGTTTCTACTTTTGCGGGAAGCCCAGGAATTAGTGGAGACCAAGATGGAGAGCAAGCAATTGCCTTATTTAATGAACCATGGGGACTTTGTGTCGGCCCTGAAGGAAATATTTATGTAGCAGATACTCGTAATAATAAAATTAGAAAAATCACACCCGAAGGGATCGTCACGACCGTAGCTGGTTCTGGGAACTATGGTACTTCGAATGGAATGGGAACAGCAGCCACTTTTGGAAATCCAACTGGCATCGAAATTGACAACGAAGGAAATATTTATGTAGCAGACCATCTCACGCATATTATTCGAAAAATTGATGAACTGGGATATGTTACTACCCTAGCAGGGAAGCCTTACCAAATGGGAGATACGGATGGAATTGGCAATCAAGCATCTTTCAGAAGACCTTATGGTTTGACACTAGACAACGATGGAAATATTTTAGTGGCAGACGAATGGAACCATAAGATTAGAAGAATTACACCAGAAGGTTTAGTTACCACAGTGGCAGGAACAGGTGAAGTTGGACATCAAAATGGATTAGCTCAGGCAGCAGGTTTTAACTATCCTTGGGATATGACGGTGGACTCATTAGGAAATATTTTTGTGGCTGATGGCTATAATTATTTAATCCGAAAAATAACGCCACAAGGACAAGTCTCCACCTACGCTGGCACCTTGGAAGCAACTGGTGCCACAGACGGGGAAGGAACCAATGCAACGTTTAGTGGTGCTACGGCTATAGACTTTTCTCCAGTTACCAAAGAACTATATATCGGCGATGCTTACAATAATTTAGTACGTAAAATTACCGACTTAGAACAGGATGTATCCATCAACTTACCGTCTGGTAATTCGATCGTATGTCAGGATGATTATATCTCTATCAATGCCTTCCCCAACATTTATAGCTCCTATCATTTTTATGTAAACAATCAAGTTGCACAAAGTAGTTCAAATCCGACCTTTGAAACCAATTTACTTCCTCCTGGAATTCATAAGATTCAAGTTTTAGCCTCAGACAACTCAGGAACTTCTTCCTCCAATGAAATATCTATTCAGGTGCTTGCAGCGATAGTTCCCACCATCTCCACCGTTGGTCCAACTCAATTTTTTGAAGGAGATTCAGTCATTTTGATTGCCAGTTTCGGGGAGACCTATTTTTGGTCCACAGGAGAAACCACTCCAACTATTACCGTTCGCGAATCTGGTATTTATAGCGTCGAGGTGGAAGACCAAAATGGTTGTACCGGAAGTTCAATTCCTGTTGAAGTATTGGTTCTAGAAAATCCTGAAGCCGCAGTGATTAGATTAGAAGGTGAAAGTGTTTTTTGTGAAAATGAAAAAACTGTTTTGGTTTCTAGTTCAGACGAAAACAATCAATGGCTAAAAGACGGTTGGGAAATAGATAACGCCAATGAAAAGTCTTGCACAATTGATGATTCAGGAACTTATCAAGTTCAAGTAACGCATGCTTCAGGAATTATCACTATTTCTGAACCAGTTACCCTCACCGTTTTGCCAAGTCCGGAATTAGATTTTTCGGTTTCGGAAGTTAGAGGAACCACCCTTGATAGTTTTAATTTCAAGTTTACAAACCCAGAAATTACAACCGTAGAATGGGTCTTTGGTGATGGAAATTATTCGAGTGATCATCATCCAACCCATCAATATAAGGATGAAGGTTATTTCTCAGTAGAGCTTCGAGCAACTGGTGAAAATGGTTGCAAAGATTCCTTGATACAAACAGATTTAATTCTAATAGAAAACAATACGAATGATTCCACAAATTTGGGAAATCCCAACAATCCAAATTTAGCAATTAATAATAATTCCAATCCAGATTTTTTCCTCCCCACAGCCTTCACGCCAAATGGAGATGGAGAAAACGACCTTCTGTTTGTCAGAAGTCAAAATATTCAGAATATAAACATGATGATTTTCAACCAATGGGGAGAGATGATTTTCCAATCATTTTCACAATCAATTGGATGGGATGGAACTGCCAATAGCAAAGCCGCACAAATAGGAAACTATGTTTTCCTCTTAGAATATACGAACCAAGATGGTTTACAAAAAAGACATTCAGGACACGTAACTCTACTTAGGTAAAAAATTAATTCAACCGATTTAAAAAATAAA
This sequence comes from uncultured Saprospiraceae bacterium, assembly GCA_964645475.1. Lineage (GTDB taxonomy): Bacteria > Bacteroidota > Bacteroidia > Chitinophagales > Saprospiraceae > JALZUU01. The sequence goes on from CAZYAC010000004.1 coordinate 13,229, forward strand.
AAAATGAAATGCTCAATCTTAATCAATATCTTTTGGTGTTTTGCTTTAATAGGTCAGGCCCAAGATGCTCATTTTTCTCAAAGTGAACTGAATAAAACGGTTCGAAATCCTGCTACCGTAGGCAATATAAAATCGGATCATAAATTAACCGCCAGCTATCGTTCTCAATGGTCTACTATTCCGAGCGCCTATCGAAATATTCTTTTAGCCTACGAACAGAGAGGAACAAAATTTTCGTGGGGTACCCAAATACTTCACAATGATGCCGGGAAAGTTTCTTTAAAAACAACACAAGTGATGTTAAATTTTTCTTACAAAAAAAACTTGTCCAACCGTGGAGAATTTTTATCTATTGGTGCAAGTGGTGGAGCGATTCAGCAAAAATTCGACCCTACCCTATTTTCTTTTGATAATCAATACTCAATGGTAAATGGTTTTGATCCTTCCTTAGAGAATAAGGAATCGTTTTTAAAAACTACCCAGTTTTTGCCAAGCGCAACCATTGGTATTTTTGCTAGTAAGTATTTTAATAAGGTGAAAGGTTCCGGAGGTTTATCGTTTGCTCATCTCAATGAACCGAATAGCCAATTCTATGAATCACTAGATGAAAAATATGCTATGCGCACTTCCTTATTTGCAAACGCCCAACTCCCAATTAAGGATGGATTAGACGTTGATGTTCATGCCTCCTGGAATAAACAATCCGTGGCCAGTGAAAAAATAATCGGTGCAAAACTTAATTATCAATTAAACCAAAATAACACCCTTATGGCTGGTCTTTCGAATCGAATCGAAGATGCTTGGATTATGGAAGCAGGAATTAGATTTCCTGAAGGTTCGCTGACTATTAGTTACGATATGAATAACTCTAATCTTAATTCAGCAACCAATACAAATGGCGGCTGGGAATTATCCTGCTCTTATTTAATTAACAAAAAGAAAAAAGGAAAGGTCCTGAACACTAATTTTGAACATCTTAATGAAAAGCCTCTCCAGAAATCATTTGGCAATGATGTGATGGATAGCGATAAAGATGGCATCCGAGACGGTATAGATGCATGCCCAAATTTATATGGTGATAAAATAAATAATGGATGTCCAACAAATACTAAAGATTCTGACTACGACGGATTGCTTGATAATGTTGACAATTGTCCTTTTTTGAAAGGCACAGCAGAGATGGGTGGATGTCCAGATTCAGATAAGGATGGTATTTCAGATCTAAAAGATTTTTGTCCATTTTTAAAAGGAGAAAAGACCAATAATGGATGTCCCGTAATGAACAAAGTGGATCATCAAAATTTCTTAGAAAATAAATCAATAAATCTAATTGTAGAATTTGATACTGATAAGTCAGACATTAAGGAATATTTCAAAGAAGAACTAGATGCTGCCGTTAGTTTCTTGCGAGAGAATAAAGCGGCCAAAGCTTTTATTTCCGGACATACGGATGATGAAGGAGATAAAGTATATAATTTTAAATTAGGAGAACGAAGAGCAAATAATGTGATGGAATATTTTCTAAATAGAGGGGTATCCTTAAGTCAATTATCCATTATTTCTTTTGGAGAATCTAAACCATTAAAAGGCAATCGAACCAATTATGAAAAATCAAAAAATCGAAGAGTGGAAGTGCAGATATATGATGTGAATCAATAGAAAAATAGCTATCGGCTGCTTGTAATGGTATTCAATCTACAAAAAACTTCTTCTACTTTTTTCGAATTCTGCGACACCCCCGTTATTAAAACGGGGGTGTCACAGTATTTTCCATACGTGTTTTTAGATAAAAACGCAGAAGAAATTTTTCTTAAATAAAGATAAGTTGAAAACACTAGCCATTTACGATTTACTTCCTTCGACCACGATCATAGAGAGCAAAAAGCAAAAAATAAACAATCACTTATAAATTTGGACAGTTTCATGGCGTTTAATATAGCGCTTTAG
>CAZYAC010000004.1:15275-24288 GCA_964645475.1 uncultured Saprospiraceae bacterium
TAAACAATCACTTATAAATTTGGACAGTTTCATGGCGTTTAATATAGCGCTTTAGTAGAACTCTACTAGGGCGTTATTTTTTATTCAGTTAAAGAATATTGATCTAATTCTTTTTCTAAAAGTGGGTAAGCCATTTTTGAGTCGCTTTTAAGTCTCTGAATTTTAAGCGTAATTTCATCGGATGAATATTCATTTCTTTTGATGGACTTTTCAATATCAAGGGCATTTTCCTTTTGCACATTAAGGCCAACCATCATGTAATTGGTTTTGATCCGGTGGGCAATATTCGCAATCTTCTCCCAATTTCTATCTTTCAGAGCTTCTTCTAATTGGATCAAGGCAACTGGAATTTCTTGTAAAAATATCTCTATCATTTCTTTTACAAAATTTAAGTCACCGCGAGACATTTCGTTTAAATAAGTAAAATCAAATTTTATGACTTGATTTTTTGAAAACTGGTCATAAGATTCTGGTTGTTGATTTTCCAGTTTAACATCCAACCATTTCCCCAAATGAACTTTCAATTGTTTGGGAGAGAATGGTTTGGTTAAAAAATCATTCATACCAGAATCAAGTGCCCGGTTTTTCTCATCCAATAAGGCTGCGGCAGTTAGGGCAATGATAACCGTATCTTGATTTTTATTTTTGGAATTCGCTCGAATTTTTTTGGTAGTTTCACAACCATCAATCTCTGGCATATGTATGTCCATAAGAATGATGTCAAACTTTTTTTCTATTGTTTTTTCTAGAGCTATAAATCCATCAGAAGCAATCTCAAAATCACAATTCCATAACTCGAGAATTTTAGAAATCAGTTTTTGATTCATTGGATTATCTTCCACTACTAAAATGGTGGTATCTTTTAAGACCTCCGAAATTTGGTTTTCTGAATCTTCTTTTATAGAAACTTCGGTTTGTAAAACGCCTGAATCTTTAAACGGCAAAACAATATTAAATACTGATCCTTCTCCTTTGGTACTTTCTACTTCAATAGAACCTCCTTGCAATTCCACCAAGTTTTTTACGATGGTCAATCCAAGACCGGTCCCACCGAATTTTCTAGTAATCTTGACATCTGCCTGTTTGAAATTTTCAAATATTTTTTCCACATTATCCTTTTCAATACCAATACCAGTATCATGTACCTGAAATTGAATGATATATTGCCCTCCTGTGGCGGCTACCAATTTAGCTTTGACTCCGATAGTTCCTTGCTTGGTAAATTTACTAGCATTTCCTAGGAGGTTTGTTAAGATTTGATTAAGTCGAACAGAGTCTCCGATCAAGTGGTTTTTTATTTTAGGATCTAAATCAAGAACAACACTAATAGGTTTTTCTCTCACCTTAAATTGAAAGGTCTGTTGCAAAGATTTCAGCAATTCCAACAAGTTAAAAGTTCGTTGTTCGAATTCTAATTCATTTGCTTCAATTTTCGATAAGTCAAGAATATTGGAAATAATGCCCATTAAACTATCCGCCGAGAATCGTAGAGAATCCAAATATTCTTTTTGAGCTTCGGTAGGATCGGTTTCGTAAAGTAAATGAGTCATTCCGATTACCGCATTCATTGGAGTTCGTATTTCATGGCTCATATTCGCGAGAAATTGCTGTTCTGCCAATTGTGCCTGTTCTGCTTCTTGTTTGGCAGAAATCAAATCTTGTTCAGCTTTTTTTCTATCTGTAATATCTCTGATAAATCCACTAAAAAAATATTTCCCATCCATTTTAATGGGAGAGATACTTAATTCTATAGGAAATTCTCTTCCTACTTTATCAAAGCCTGTAATTTCAATTCGCTTATTAAGAACCGGGCCTTCCCCTGTTTTCAGAAAATGTTTCATACCTCTGTCATGTGCCGCTCTATGTTGAGGCGGAACTATAAAATCGCCCATACTTTTCCCTATCGTTTCTTCGTGGGTATAACCAAAAATTTTAGTGGCTTGATCACTCCATGCAATCACATTTCCTTCCTCATCAATATTGATGATGGCATCGAGAGAAGCATCAATAATTTTTCGTAGCATTAGTTCACTTTCTCGGACTTTAATTTCTGCCAGTTGTTGAGCAGTAATATCCGTAATGGCACCCATCGTACCAATTATTTCACCTTGCGGATTTTTATAAGGAGAAGCCTTAATTCTACCCATCCATTTTGCACCAGATTTATGAATATGTTCAACGGTATATTCGTTGGACTGGTCCTTTTTTCTTTGCTCAGTGTTCAGTTTTACAATTTTTCTCTCTTTGGGACTCACCAGTAAATCTGCCGCAATTTGTCCAAGTAATTCTTTATTAGAATAGCCAGTAAGCACTTCCATTCTTTTATTAACAAAAGTAATTTTACCCTCTAAGTCTGTTAGTATTATTCCTTCAGATAAGTTTTGAACGACAAATCGATGTCTCACTTGACTCATCTTAAGTGCTTGCTGGACAAAGAGTCTTTGTTCTTGTTCATCCACTAATTTTTCATGAGCCATACACCCTTTAAGAAGCAGGCTAAATTTTTTAATTACATTAAATAACTGATTAAGTTCTTCCTCTTCGTTGCCAGCAATTTGAGATTTATACAATTTTAAAAATCCAATATCAGTTAATTTAAAAATCGCATAAACCCCACCTACAATATCTTTTTCTTGGACATATTTTTTAAAGTCAGGATGGTCTGAGTGAACAAGGAATTTATCCTTGTTCACTAATTGTCCCCATATAAAATGATCTAAATCAATTGATTTTTGATCGACAACATTCGAGGGAGTCCCGTAGATTAAATTTATTTTAGTTCCTTCGATTAACCAAACACTTGCGTAGTTCAGTTTTTTTCTTGTGATAAGAATGTTCAAAAATTGCTGACAATTCTCTCTCATGTTTAGAGAGTTACCAATAGATAGGGATAACTCATACAATAAAGAGATGTCTTGAATGGTGGATGTATTGTCTTTCATTGTCAAAAATTTAAATGAGAGATAAAAAAAGAAAACTATTTAAATAACTAAGCAAATTTGTTATCAATGCTTTGATTATATACATGAAGTTCTATTATAAAACAACTTCAAACTTCAACCTTACTAATTGTCTGACTATCAACCAATTGATACTTCTTTTTCGTTTTTCAACATTCTATAAATAGTTGATTTTCCGATATCCAGCTTCCTCGCTACCTTATCAATATCATCCTCATATTTTTCTAAAAAATGGGTAACGATCATCTTTTTGTATTGCTCCATCGTCATTTCATCTGAAAGAAATTGAGCACCTTTTTTAGGGCTATTAAATCGAATATCACTCTCATTTATTTCGTCATCGTTGGTCAAAACGGCAGAAAGATCAATGATGGCTTTTAACTCTCGGACATTCCCTGGAAAAGCATAATTCAATAATTTATTCTTAGCTTCTTTCGAAATCTTGAGTGCTCCTAGGTCGTTATTTTTAATGAAATTTTTCAAAAAGAAATTCGCTAACAAAATGATGTCGTTTCCTCTATCTCTAAGCGGTGGAAGGGCAATAGGTAGTCCTAATAATCGATAGAATAAATCTTCTCGAAAATTGCCATCACTTACTTCGTCTTGTAGATTTCGATGCGTAGCAACAATAACCCTTGCATCAAAAGGAACAGGTTTTTCTGCACCGACTCGATGGATTTCTCTTTCCTGTAAAGCCCTTAAAACTTTTGCTTGTAGGTTTATATCCATCTCTCCGATCTCATCTAAAAACAAGGTTCCTTTATTGGCCATTTCAAACATTCCTCGTTTGCGGGTATTCGCACCAGTAAAAGCTCCTTTCTCGTGGCCAAATAGTTCGCTCTCCAATAAGTCTTTAGGAATTGCGCTCATGTTGACGGCAACAAAGGGTTCTTTTTTACGGGAAGAATTATAATGAATACTTTTTGCAATTACCTCTTTACCCGTCCCCGTCTCACCCGTGATAGAAATAGTAATATTGGTCTTAATCGCTTTTTCTAACAATGAAAATACTTGTTGCATGGGTTTACTATCCCCAATTATACTTTTATCAACTTTATAACTTATTTCTAATTCTTCTCTGAGCGTGCTAACTTCCGCTTTCAATAAATCCTGCTGCTTAACCCGATTAATCGCATGTAATAGGCGATCATTCGTTTCATTATCCTTGGTGATATAATCAGATGCTCCTTCTCTTAACAACTTTACGGCGGTAGATACATCTTGTTGACTCGACAAAATCAAGACAGAAATATCTTTGTTATAATCTTTAATTTTTTTCAAAACTTCTTCACCCGTCATATCAGGTAAGGAATAATCCAAGGACACAATGGTAGGATTAAGGTGAAGATTTTGTAGACACTCTTGGCCGGTAGCGAAAATATGAACTTGATGATCTGGATTTAATTCCATGACATATTTTACCAGTCGTTGATACATTGGATCGTCTTCTACAACAAAAATGCAGGTAGGAGTAAATTTGGACTTCATTCGTCAATTAGGTTTTGGGTGATCAAAAAAATAAACAAGCTCTAGATGAGCTGTCTTTGTGATAAGTATAGCGTCTAATTCTGTGCCAAGATTCCCAAAATGAGAAAACATTCTATTTTTTAGAACGCTTAAACATAAAATTGCAATCGTATTTTATTGAATATCAATATTTTAAATAAAATATCTTGAATGGCATTTTTCCTGCTTATTAAATATTGCCAACAGTAATTAAATATTTAGTAACCATCACCAAGTAGGTGAATTTAAAAAATAGCCATGTTTAGAGTTTTAGCTTTTCTTACCTTAACCTCCATAATAAGTTCTTGTCAGACTTCTAGTCCCTTGTTTAGTAATGTGATAAATCCAGCATTCAATGATTCACTTGCCATAGAATTAATGAAGGAAGTGGAGCCAGTTTTAAAAACCGGAGATAAAATTACCATGAGTATTTGGAATCATGAAGACCTAAGTATTGGGTCCGTTAATAGTGTCTATACTTCCAATGAGGCTACTGGAAAATGGCTACAGCTAGATGATGAAGGAAGAGTAAATCTACCTAAAATTGGAAGAACAAAATTAGCTGGCTTGAAAGTAAAAGAAGCCAACTATTTTTTAGAACAATCTTATTCCAGCATTTTAAAAGATCCCATTATCAATATTCGTGTGCTTAATCATTTTGTTACCGTCTTGGGCGAGGTCAATAAACCTGGACGCTATAGCTTAAACAGTGAAACGATATCACTCGTTGAAATTTTAGGCGAAGCCAAGGGCTTAACGGCTTATTCTAAAAACGAAGATATAGAATTGATTAGAATCGTAAATGGACAATCTATTAAGTGGCGTGCGAATCTTACGGACTTGGCTATTTTACCGACTAAAAATATTCTACTGCAACCAGATGATATTATTCATGTAGGTGCTACCAAAGCAAAAGTCAATGATAGAAATTTAGGAAAAGCAAGTTTAATTACCAGTATTGTCACAGGGGTGGCAGTCATTATTTCTGTATTCGTAAAGTAATTTTTTCTAGACAGTTTTCTAAAAAATCTATTATGAAAAAAGAATATCAAACACTGATCGTCCCTATTTTAAAAGGATTCCCAATCATCCTTGTTCTATTGGTAGGTGCGGTAATGCTTGCTGCGAGATTGGTTATTTATACCGTTCCTGAATATCAATCTACTGGTTCTATAAAAATTGATAATCGAAATATTAATCTAGGTGATTTAGCGCTTTTTGAAGAAGACGGTAGAACAAAAGGTGCTACATCAGTAGATTTTTTAACGGAGGTTGAAATTTTTAAATCAAAAAAATTAAAAGAACTAACGCTCCGAAAATTAGACTTTGAGTTAGAAATTTTCAGAATAGGAAAAATTAAGACGACAGAATTATATAGGAATAGTCCTATCCAGGTCACCTACAATATTCTTAACGAAGAGGCTTATGATCAGATGTATTATTTAAAATATTTAGGGTCTGATGAGTTCTTGTGGAGTAGGAAGGGAGGCGTATTTCAACCAACTGATAAATTGACTTTTGGGGATACTTTAAAAACGAAAGGATTCGATTTAATTATCGAAAGGAATGAAACTATCCTATCTAAAAATAAAGAAAGTCTTCGAACAAAGGATATTTTTTCGTTTAGAATCAATTCCCTTAAGGCACAAGTAAATGCCGTCAATACTAGCAATTATTTTGTTCGCTCCGTTGATAAAAAAATACAAATCATCAACTTATACTTTCAACATAAGGTCCCTGCGAAAGCAGAGATTTTCATCAATACATTGATGGAAACTTATATTGAAAACTGCAAAAACGAACATCAGCAAGAGGCAGATAAAGCTTTAACTTTTATTGATGAACAACTGGGATTAGTAAATAAAAAGCTACAATACTCTGAAGGTCGTCTGGTAAAATATAAGACCCAAAAAAGCATCATGAACATTAAACAAGAAACCGATGCAACCTTGAAGGAAATGATGCAACTCGAATTCCAAAAGGTAAATTATGATATGCAAAAAGGGGAATTAGAAAGAACCTTTGAACACTTGGCAAACGGAAATGATCTCAGAGATTTTGCACCCAACTTTGAAGCCTTAAAAGATCCGCTTTTTAAAGAAGCCTTTCTACAAGCACAAAATTTAGAATTAGCTAAACAAGATTTACTATTGAAATATACCATTCAAAGTGACCAAGTACATAACATCGAAATCAAGATTAAAAATCTTCGAACCTTCATCCACGAGAGTGTAAAAAACACACTAGATAATATTATGGCTCGCCAGGAAGAAATGGTGGGAGCGATTGCCAATATCGGAAGGAGTATTCAAGATTTTCCTGACAAACAACAGCAAACGATGATTCTCCAAAGAGAAGTAAAGTTGAATGAACAACTTTACACCTCACTGATAGAAAAGCGAATGGAAATCGCCGTAGCCAAATCAGCCAATACGGTCTTCCACCAAATCGTAGATCGAGCAGAAAAGAGCGAAAAACCAATTTCTCCTAATACCGCTCTTTTCTACGGAGTAGCCGTTTTCTTTGCCTTATTTTTTGGAATCGCCATTTCTTTTTTTAAACACCTGCTTACTGCAAAAATCAATTCCAAAAATGAATTGGTACAACACCTAGACATCCCATTGATTGGTAGCATTGCACAAACCAGAAAGCAAGAAAATCCAATGAATAACCTAGGGAATTTATACACAAATTTGGAATTGATGACCGGAAAGACAGGAACTACTAAAAAGGTAAATACGTTGCTTATTTCTTCCATGTTTATTGGAGAAGGAAAATCATTTACCGTAACCAATTTAGCTAAAATTTATGCTTCGATGGGAAAAAAGGTGTTGGTGATAGATATGGATTTAACGGATCATCATTCAGATACTTTATTCGAAGCGAGCAATGAATTCGGATTGGCCGATCTCCTTAAAAGGACCATTACGCCTTACCAGGCGATATTAAAAACAAGTACCAAAAACGTAGATATCATTCCCAAAGGAAATCTAAAAAATATTTACTCAGGAATTCTATTTGCGCCCGAGACGAACAAATTTATTGATACGCTTAAAGTAGATTATGATATTATTTTAATAGATGCCCCAGCCATTGGAATGGTGGAAGATGTGACTTTAATGATGAAACAAGTAGACTTTAATTTAGTGGTTTTTAGAAATAAAAAGACAAAAATCAAAACCATCAATTTTGCTAAATCTATTCTAAAAGAACATCAAATTACGAACGTATATGGTGTATTCAACGGTGCTAAAGCCAATTCTCACCAGAGTAATTTTAACACGCTATCAATTAAGCAGCGGGTTTGGGATACCGTAGTTTCCATTTTTTAAAAAAATTAATTCAAACAAATATCTAATGATATTATTTACAAAAATATTGAAGTCTGCCGTATCTTTTAAGAGCTTAGTATTCTTGGATCAGGTAATGGTCAGTGGCAGTAATTTCTTACTTGGAATATTGCTGGTTCGATTTATTGGTTTGGCAGAATATGGTGTTTTCACCTTAATATGGATGACGGTTTTCTTTGCGATTGGGATCAATCAAGCATTCATCATCAAGCCTTTATTATCCATTGCTCCTAAGCTTAAAGGTCATGAGAAAAATAATTATTTGGCCGGGTTACATTCCATCCAATATTTTCTAAGTGCTTTATTTTTGATGATAGGATTTGGAATATTTGGAATAGTAGAATTATTATCAATTGAACATCTATCGACATATATTCCGTTGGTGAGTATGATTATTTTTTGTCAAATCACTCATGATTTTTATCGAAAAATTTACCTAATCAAAGACCAAATTTATAAAGTCTGCATGATAGACTTTCTGCTTTATGGAGGACAGATTGCTGGAATATCCATCTTAATGCTCTTAGGTGAATTAAGCTTAAGGACAACACTCTATATTATTTTGAGTGTCAACATTTTGAGCGTTTTATTAGGCAAATCTTCTTTAGCATTTTCATTCAAAAATTATAAAAATATATTGATCAGACATTTTCATTTTTCCAAATGGTTATTGGGCACTTCTGTTTTGCAATGGCTTTCAGGGAACTATTTTATTATTGTTGGCGCAAGTATTCTAGGAACCTCAGCAGTGGGAGCAATCCGGATGGTACAAAACCTAATGGGCTTATGCCATATCCTCTTTTTGGCTATGGAAAGTTTAATTCCCATTGAAGCGGCTCGGCAATTTCAGGCGGAAGGTGAAGATGGTCTGATTCAATATTTATTAAAAATAACTAAGCAGCTAGGATTGGGATTTGGCCTCCTATTGTCTTTCATCGTCTTGTTTGCCGCTCCAATTCTCTCCTTGATTTACGGGGCCGATGCGGTGCCTTTTGCCTACATAGCAGTGGCTTATGCCTTCCTTTATCTCCTAGTCTTTTTCGGCCATCCACTTCGGTTTTATTTACGGACCATCGAAAAAACGAGCCCTATCTTTTTCGCTTATTGCTTTGGCTCTCTTTTTAGTCTCTCTTGCGCTTATCCCCTACTCCAATATTTTGACATTCAGGGTTTGTTATTCGGTCTGATCTTTACTCA
>CAZYAC010000004.1:24388-35423 GCA_964645475.1 uncultured Saprospiraceae bacterium
AATTAAAAGAATCATTATGAAAATCATCCATATAGTACTCGGAAAAGCCAATCCTGAAAGAATGAACGGCGTCAATAAAGTGGCTTATCAATTGGCTACAGCTCAAACCAATTTAGGACACGATGTCACCTTATGGGGCATTGCCAATTCCTTGAAAAAAAATTATCCTAGCAGAAATTTTAAAACGCAATTATTCTTGCAAATTAAAAATAAGTTTACGCTTGATCAAAGATTAAAAGAGGCAGTTCTTCAATTGTCTTCTGACACGGTGATTCATCTACACGGAGCTTTTATTCCGGAATTTTACCACCTTAGTCGACTGTTAAACAAAAAAAATATCTCCTATGTTTATACGCCCCACGGTTCCTTAACCGAAATGGCCTTGACAAAAAATAGGTTGGCTAAAAAAATATACTTTAAATGTTTTGAATCTCAAGTCATTGCAAAAGCCAAATGGGTTCAGCTACTTGGCATCAACGAATTTTCTTATCTGGATAAGCTTACAAACTGCGCACATAAATGCCTTATTGTCAACGGACAAGACCTCAAGGTGATCCCTCTTTACCCAGCAGCTCGCATAGAAAAAACAGATCCAGTTTTTGGATTTTGCGGTCGCTTGGCTCAATTCCATAAAGGATTAGACTTAATGTTTTTAGGTTTTCAGAAATATATTCAAAACGGAGGGACCGGTACTTTAGAGTTGATCGGAGATGGTTCAGACCGAAAGACATTAACCCAGATGGCTATCGATTTGGGAATTTCTGATCGAGTAGTTTTTCACGGTAAAAAATTTGGCAAAGAGAAATACGATTTAATTAACAAAATGGACGTCTTTTTGCATACTTCAAGGATGGAGGGGTTTCCAACAGCAGTATTAGAGGCAGCGGCCCTAAAAATACCCACCATTACGAGTGAAGCAACCAATATGAATGATTTTATTAGAAAATACCAAAGTGGTTTTTTATTGACTGAAAACTCACCCGAAGAAATTGGTCTACGGATGACTACCGCATCCGATTATTTCTACCAAAGAAAATTGTCCAAGATGGGCGCAAATGGAAGAAGAATGGTAGAACAAGAATTTAATTGGGAACATATCGCTTCGCAATTGGTACAAGTTTATGCCGCATGAACCAGCAAGAAAAACATAAAAAATATACTTGGTTATTGGTCTTGCTTACGATCATCATGGCCTTGCGGATTGCTAGCTATTTTACCCTATTTCCAAATTCAATCGGATTGACCAGAGTGGTAAAAGTAGGGATGCGATTTTTTCTTTCCGGTTTTAGTTTTCTGGTATTATTGATCATGATCAAAAGGGTAAAAAAATTTTCCTTTGGTTACGAAAATCAACTGAGTGGACTATTTTATCTTGCTTATGTGGTTTTAGGAATTGCTTCCATTCTCTGGTCTACTGATGTGATGTTTACCGTTTTACAATTAATGATGCTTTTAGAAAGTATCTTTTTTGTTCTGGCATTTTACCATTTACTTGTTCTGGGAGAATTCCTCACCGATGGACGAGCAGCATTTGCCAGAATTCTAGCCATCAGTATTTCCATAATATCCCTTTGTTTTTTAGTAGGTCTGTACGTTGATCCTTCCACCTTCTATCGTGATACACATGGAGGGGCCGTTTCGAGGTTGGGTGGTTTTATCATCAATCCCAATGAGTTGGGAATGCTCGCTGTGATTGGAATAGCGATGACCTATATTAGATTGAAAGAAGGGGCAAGTCGTTTTTGGAATATCCTTTTCTGGATCATCTGTGTTGCGGTTTTATTATTGACTCAATCTAGATCATCACTCGGTGCCTTCTTTTTGGTCACTGGATTATTTATTTTATTATCCAAAAGTGTCTGGCTAAAAATAGGTTCGATAGGGATTGCAGCAGCTGTATTACCAATTCTAATTCAAACCATTATCATTAAAGACGGTAACGTGGGAGAAGTAATGAGTATGACGGGACGATTACCGTTTTGGTCAGACTTGATTACCTATGGATTTCCAGAAAGGCCGATTTTAGGATATGGATTTATGAGTATCAGCGATTCACCATTTACCAATAAATTCGATAGCATTCATGCTTATGCAGCTTCAATGACGCATAATACCTTCGTACAAGTGCTAATTAATTTGGGACTTGTAGGTGCTTTTATCTGTCTCATCCAAATGTTTTTAACCTTTTTTGCGATTGGAAAAAGTAAGGACTGGAAATTAAAATTAACCGCCATTGCTATGTTGATCCCATTGCTTATTAATTCCGCTACAGAGTTTGGAATTTTCGGAGAAGCCAACTATGGAATTTATTTTTATCATTTAGTAATCCTACTATTTATCGTACAAAGTAACCGTCCATCATTAAAGCCCATTCTCAAATGAAAAAGAAAAGATCAATTTCTACGCTAGATATTTTAATCATCAATAAAATTATTTTCCCAGCTTCAGAGCTAATCATTGTTTATGGTGCCACTGAAAAAAACTCAACTGAACCAACCAAAAAAGTAGTTTTCCTACAAAACGAGAAGGACCTCATGCATTTTTTGGCTGGAATCAAATCACCTTTTACCTTGGTAAGTTTTGTTTCCGAGTTAAGGATAGATCCCGAAGTACATGTTTTAATGGAAGGTATGCTCGATTTTTCCAACCAATCAAGACCAACTTATCAATCCTATCTATTTATTAATAATCCAGATGGCACCATTCGATGGTTCTTTCCTAAATCCAATAAAACCCCTTGTTTTCTAAATCTTTATAATGGCTCAGGATGGAAAGCAACTTTGTTTGAGATGGCGAGTAAAACTTTAAGCAAAATCAAGCGTCTATCTATAATTTCCGATGGACAATTTTCTGTTTATTTCAAAAACAATAAAACCTTCCAAACCAACTTCCCAATGGAATCTTACGATGAGTTTGCGGTTTTTACAGGAACCGTTGGAGAGAACCGGAAAGCTATTATTTCGCTTACCAAAAATGGAAAGGCTAGTCAATTCATAAAAATTCCATTAACCGAAGCCTCAGCGAAGCTTGTCAAAAATGAATTTCAACAATTGTCCGATTTAGGAAAATCTGATTTTCAGCAGACAATTATTCCGAAAGTGAAATTTAAGGATACGCAGATTATGGTAAGCAATATTTTACCTAAAATGAAAAACAAAAATCAAGATTGGTCGACTAAACACTGGAAATCTTTGGACGAATTATATGCCAGTTCTTATCAAAATAAATCACTAATAGAAACGCCCTTTTGGAATACTATTAAGGATGGAATTTATTTTCTCCAAGGGTCAAAAAGTTATAAGAATGGACTATCGGTAAAAAATATTTTTTCGATAAAACGGATGGCTGAACAACTGTTTGAAGAGATTGATCCAAACGCATTATATGCTTTAGGAATAGGTCACGGAGATTTCACCCCTTGGAATATGTACGTTGGAAAGACGAAACTTCATATTTATGATTGGGAAATGAGTCAGCCAGATTTTCCGCTTTTATTCGATTTTTTTCATTACTATTTTCAAAAAGGCATATTAATTCAAAAGAAAAACTATGCTGAAATTTGGGAAAGCATCCAAACAGAACTTCAAAGTAAGAATGCCCAACAGCTATTGTCAAATTATGATATTAATCTTGAAAAGCATTTTCAACTTTATTTATTATATATCGTTTGTTATTACCTACCCAAATACCTTACTCAACCCAAACTGCATGATCAAGTACACTGGCTGATTTCGACTTGGTTGGATGCATTTGAAAGTATTCCTGATCAAGCGGAAGCAGGTCTGATTAGGTAAGGTTTTCTCATTTTGAAACTTTTTTCTCAAATTGAGATGTTTTCTGAATGCTAATTTTTTTTATAATTTACTGACAATCAATCACTTAAGCTAAAAATAAAAATGGGCATCAATTTCGAATAATATTAGTCAAACCATAAGTACCATGACTAATAATAGAAAAACTTTTATCCAATCATTATTTGTTTATCTTCAAAACGAGGATTATATCCTATTAAAATTTATTGAAGAAGATAGTTTTAAAATTGATGAATCTTCAGATTTAGATATCTGGTGGAAAAACAAAAATAATGATTTGGTGGCCGACTTTGCTAGAAGTCATTCCTTGGTCGAAAAAGTTACCGATCACCAGCAGAGTTTTATGAATCAGCATTTCATCTTTTTTAAGGATGGTGGCTTCCTGCAAATAGATTGCCTGTATCAACTTATTCGAAAGGATCTGGTTTATTTGACCCATGATTATTTAAGCAGCCAACAAAGAGTAAAAAATGGAATAAAGACCTACACAGATTTTTGTCTCTTCGAACATATCGTGTTATTCAATCAATTAAATTTTTCAGGAGTACCCAAAAAGTATATTACTTATTTTGAATCTTTATCTCGATCGACTGTTAGTTTAATTCTAGGTCACTTCAATCAAAAATATGGATCAGATATTCCTCAGATATCCTGGCTTACTACCTATCGACCTAATTTACAAAAAACCTTGAAACGATATCTACACCAACTAAAAGTAAATCAATTTTTTTCAAAACAAAAAGCCAAGCTAAATTACCTAAAGGACAGTTTTAAGAATTTAAAAAAACAACGTGGTTTTCTTGTTTCATTCAGTGGTGTAGATGGCGCAGGAAAAAGTACCATCTTAGAAGAAACACGTCAATTACTCTCAAAAAAATTCAGAAAGAAAACAGTGGTTATTCGACATCGGCCCTCTGTTCTACCCATCCTAAGTAGTTTTATTTATGGAAAAAAACAGGCAGAACAACGTTCAGCTTCCCGATTACCAAGAACGGGAAATAATACAAGCCAACTGAATTCTCTATTCCGTTTTGGATACTACTTTGCGGATTACTTATTCGGGAAGAGTTATATTTTTATAAAATATCAACTACGAAATTACATTGTTCTCTATGATCGCTACTACTTTGATTTTATTATTGATCCCAAACGGACCAATCTAAAATTAGATAAGACTTTCACAAAAATCTTGTATCGATTTGTCCAAAAACCAAAAATTAATTTTTTCCTCCATGCTCCCGTTGAAATTATTCTAGAACGAAAAAAAGAATTACCACCAGAAGCGATTAAAAACCTAACCGCTGGATACCAATCTTTATTTACAGAATTAGATCAAGCATATAATCAGCAGTATTTTTCTATAGAAAATATCGAAAAAGACAAAACTTTAAATTTTATTTCAACGCAATTAGTACAAGCCTTTTAACATGATAAAAACCATCATCACCAAAATCGTCAAAAAGAAAAACCCTAATTTCCAAATGGATCAAGGGGTTTCTACCAGTCTGATCCTAGAACTAACCATCCAAAAAGCGATACAAAAAGCTAGAGCACTGAAATTATTAGTACGAGGAAAATGGGTCTCCAATTTATTCCTGGGAAAAGGAGTACGGCTTTTTAATTTATCTAATATCAATTTCGGGAATTGGGTACAACTAGAAGATCGAGTTCAGGTCAGTGCACTTGGTACAGAACCGATTGTCTTTGGTAACAATGTAAAAATAGGTGCTTTTTCTAGGGTCATCGTTTCTACCTCGTTTAATCAAATAGGTGCCTATATCCGAATTGGGAACAATGTCGGAATAGGAGAATTCAGCTATTTAGGAGGTGGCGGTGGATTAGAAATAGGAGATGATTGTATCATTGGACAATATTTTAGTTGCCATCCAGAAAATCACAATTTTGGAAATACCCAACAACTCATTCGATTGCAAGGGGTAACTCGCAAAGGAATTCGAATTGGAAAAAATTGTTGGATCGGTGCAAAAGTAACTATTCTTGACGGGGTTGTGATTGGCGATAATTGCGTGATTGCTGCAGGCTCGGTGGTGAATAAAAGTATGCCAGCAAATTCTGTCATTGGTGGAGTTCCTGCCAGGATCCTAAAAAAAATAATCCCAACTTTTAGTCATGACTTAAATTTAATTACCCAATTAAATCAAACCCTAAACAACTAATTATGAAAAAAAATACATCAACCATATTAATAACTGCTTATGCAGTCAATCCATACAAAGGTTCTGAGGATGGTACTGGATGGAATATGATAGCAGAGATTGCAAAGCACCAGCAAGTAGTCGCCATTACTCGCGCTAATAACCAAAAAGATATTGAAAAATATTTGAGTCAAAATAAATTATCTCAGGCAGATCAATTAAAGTTTGAATATTTTGATTTACCTTATTGGATGCGTTTTTGGAAAAAAGGTGGAAGAGGCGCACTACTCTATTTTTATCTTTGGCAAATAGGTCTTGTTTTTTTTATTCTCCATAGAAAAATTAAATTTGATATTGCTCATCACCTCAACTTCCACAATGACTGGACACCTAGCTTTCTTTGGTTATTAGGAAAGCCACTCGTCTGGGGTCCCATCGGGCATCATCCTGCTATCCCAAAAGAATATCTTGTCAACAGTGCTGGAAAATATGCTTATTACCTTGATCGACTAAAATGGAATATTAAAAAGTGTTTTTGGCATTTTGATCCATTTCTAAAAATTACAAGATGGAAAGCTCACAAGATCATTACCATTAATAGTAGTGTCCACGAATGTTTAGGCTTCGATAAGAAAAAAGAAATTCGATTACCAGCTGTAGCCGCAAATAGACCTGTTGAAAATTTACAAACTAATCATCTCAATACAAATAAAAAATTCAATGTGTTGTCAGTTGGAAGATTTGTTCCTTTGAAAGGTTTTGATATCACGATTAAATCCTTTGGTCAATTTTATCATGCGCAAGAAGCATCTATAAAAAAAGAATTACAGTTGACGTTAATTGGAAAAGGACCTGAAAAAGCAGCTTTAAAAAAACTAGTGACCACTTTGAAATTGGAAGAAGTAGTCCAATTTATTGAATGGATGCCTAAATCTGAACTCCATAATTTCTTTCAATCTTCTGCCCTCTTTCTATTCCCTTCGCATGAAGGGGCAGGAATGGTGATCCCAGAAGCTTTATCCTTTAAGCTACCCATTCTTTGTTTTGACAACGAAGGACCCGGAGAATTAATGGATACCACTTGCGGATTTAAAGTCCCTTATTCTAATCCTAAGGAAAGCATTCAAGCCTTTTCAAAATATTTAAATCTACTTTTTCATTCCCCTGCAATATTAGAAACATTATCGCAAGGAGCTGGAATTTATTTTGAAAAATATCTGACTTGGGAGAGAAAAGGAAAAATATTCAGTGAGGCATATCAAGAAATTTTATTTTCTGAACAAGATAATCAATACATTTTTGCCAGTTAGCTGGTTGGCTTTTGGCTAGTTAGCTTCCTGCTAGCGTAATTCTTTTTTACGCGATAGAAGGAAGCCAACTAGCTAACAGCCAACTGGCCAACCAGCTAATTTTCAATCCCTTTGTCTCAAATTAAAAAATCCCCAATCAATTAAAAATAACACCATGAAAAAAATTATCTGTGCACATTTATACAATGATTTTAGTGGAAGTCCTTTGGTACTTTCGACCATTATAAAATCCTTTAGAAAAAAGGGGCTACCGGTAGAAATAATTACTTCTACTGAGGCTTCTGGATTCTTAACTAAACTAGATGCTAAAATCATTTCTAATCAATATAAATTTGTAAATAATCGGTATTTGCGATTAGTACTATTTCTCCTTTGCCAAGTAAGAATGTTCTTTCAAACTTTGCAATACCGTCAAGAAGACGTAGTTATTTATGTGAACACTTTATTGCCCATCGGGGTCGCACTCGCTGGTAAACTAACCGGTAAAAAAGTAATTTATCATTTTCATGAGACTTCCATAAATCCGCTATTGTTCAAACAATTTCTAAAATGGATCGCCCGTAAAACGGCCACTGAAGTTATTTACGTCTCCCAATTCTTAAGAAAACAAGAAGGACTTCCTCAAGTTCCGGCAAAGGTAATTTATAATTGCTTGTCGGAGGAATTTGTAAAAAAAGCAAAATCAAGTAAGTCGCAACAATCCAATAATGAATCTTTCAATGTATTAATGTTGTGCTCTTTAAAAACTTATAAAGGAGTAAATCAATTTGTAGATCTCGCTAAAAAACTTCCCGAATATACTTTCGATTTGGTATTAAATGCAACAACCGAAGAAATAAAAAACTTTTTTGAAAAAAATAACTTATCTGAGAATCTCAATTTATATCCTAAGCAAAGTAATGTTCATCCCTTTTTTAAAAAATCAAATTTAGTGTTAAATCTTTCTCATCCAGAAGATTGGGTAGAAACATTTGGAATGACTTTATTAGAGGCCATGCAATACGGATTACCAGTCATTGCACCGCCAGTTGGGGGGCCAACAGAAATTGTTATCTCAGGTTTTAACGGTTATTTGATTGATCAAAGAAACGAACCGGAACTAATCAAGAAAGTAAAAAAGTTGGCGACCAATAAAAGGCATTACCTTAGTCTTTCCAAAAATGCCATTCAATATGTTGATAAATTTAAAATGGAAAATGTAGAAGATCGGATATTGAAATTGGTTAGTTAAAAAATGATATTTTATGGTGTATTATTTTTCTAAAAGAACATCAATCTTTTGTTCTAATTGAGTAATGCTTGCTTTAATAGTTTTCTTTTTGCTATTAATTTTCTTTTTGTTACCAATAATACTGACGGAAATATCATCAACACCCGTCTTTATATTTCGAATGTCTTCCTTGAGTTTAGCAATGGAGAGCTTTATTTCGCTTTTATAAGCATTTACTTCGGGTGCGCAATTTTTTGTGGTGGTTGGGATAACTGGGGCACTTCCGCCTCCACTACTTTTAGGCACTTTTGCGGATTTCAAATCTACTAGCAATCCAGCTTTTTCATTTTCTTTCTTCAAAATATCTAGTTGTAATTGATTTTTTTCATTTAGTAAGGCTTCGTTTTGTGTTCTTAGGTTCGTTAATTCCAGATTACATACTTTCATTCGTTCGTCAGATTCTTTTCCCATTTGATCAATTAGATAGTAATATTGATCTGCCATTTGCATAAAACTAATTACATCATTATAAATTCGTGCAGTATCTTTTTTGAGCACCTCTTGATACAGGTCAATCTTTTTATTTTTAGCGTCTGCCTGATTCTGGTGTGCAGTTCTTTCGTCTGCTCGTTTAGAATTATCAAATCGACAAAGGGCCTTACTTAAATCTGCAAAATCCTTTAAAATTGTCTCTTTTTCTTTCAATAATTTTAATTCCGCTTTCGGTATTTCTTTGGTATTTTTCATTGTCCGTACAAATGCGGTACAGCAAAGAAATAGTAACAGCAAAAATAAGCCAGCAAATGAAACCATAGAAAGTCGTCGATTACCTTTATTTTGTATAGACATGTTTTATCTTTTTTGATTTGAAATCCTATCTTCTTCGATGAGGATGGTATCTGATGGAATTACATCTTGCGGTAAATTCTCAGAATTCGAGAAATTGTTTTTTAGATTAAAAATATTATTACCGTCCTTATTTCCAAAGTAAAGTCCGGCCAAAATTATTCCTATAACCAAGACTAAGGTAAAGAATACAGTGGAAGCTTTTTTGCTTACCGTAATATCTTCTACCTTAACGTCGTGATTCGCATCTTGATTAAATTCATTCGAAAAAGACACCTCAGGTTTTTCTAAAGGCAAATTCCTTGTAGGGATTTCTCTTGAATTATAGGTCTCCTCTTCAATTACCTCCTTAACTTTAACAAGATAGGCGGAATAATTGTCTCTAGAATACTTGGTACAATAATCTCGGATAGTCTCCATTTTTTCTTCCTCTGAATGGTTTCCGTTCAAGATAGACAATAAATCTTCATCTGCTAAAGCACTCCATACGCCATCACTACAAAGAAAGAAATAATCATTGGATTGGATATTTTCTATTAGCTGTACGTCTAAGGTGATACTTCTGATTTCTTCTCCTTGAATTGCCCGAGTTATCACGTTCGACTTTGCTGTTTTTGCTTCTTCCCATTTCCCCATTTTGATCAAGTCATTCACCAAAGAATGATCATAAGTACAGAACAATACCTTATTGCCTCGAATATGATAAACCCTACTGTCACCCGCGTGTGCGATGATGGCTCCATAATCATTCAATTGTAAAAAAGTCATGGTCGTAGCCATCCCTTTGTGCTGAAGATTATCATAAATAAAATCATCAATTTTAGCTTGCGCCTGATGAAGCGTTTTATGTAAATTTTTTAGATTTGCGGTTGTGTTTTCAAATCCATTCCCAAAAGTTTCTGCTACCATCTGACTTGCCAATTCTCCTTTACTGGCTCCTCCTACTCCATCGCAAACTAAAAAGGTACGACTGTTTGAATCGGCAGACATAAGATGCGGGTAAACGAAATCTTCGTTTACCGGGCGTCTGCCTTTTTCGCATAGAGCAATGGGTGGAAAAATTTTTATTTGCATAATTTACACATTTAGAAACCTGTGTTCAATTAGTTTAGTCTTTTATGTTTAGTCTTTTTTTCACTCTTTAAACCTTCCCCATTTTTAGTTAATAATTTTAGAAAAGTATTTTTTCTTTCTGTAATTTTTCTTAAATCAAAAACAAAACTATTGCCTCCAGATCGAAAGGTTAAAGAAGCATTATCCCCGTTTCCATCAAGTCTAGACCGTTCAAAGGTGCCTTCCTTCCCTTTATAAATAGCTTTACCATTTTCTCCATTTGTACTCTTTATCACCAATTTATTATTTTGGTTATCTTGGTAGGTTCCTAAAATATTTACCATAAATATTTCCTCAATAGTTGCTTTCTTATATCTTTTTCCTGCATACAATAAAGTGGTCTGATTGGGTCTAGTTGGATTTTCCACTTTAATAGTTCCTCTTGACCTTCCACTAATTGGAAAACCTAGAATAATATCCCGTCCATTATATCCTGTGCTCCATGCTCCCTCAATACCATTGATATAGACGGAGCCATTCTTTGCAGGATATCCATTACAATCTTTAATGTCCAATACCACACCCGTATTTTTGTTTAACCAATAAGTCGAAATATTTTCACAAGAAACGGTCGGTAATGGTGGGGGT
>CAZYAC010000005.1:0-13832 GCA_964645475.1 uncultured Saprospiraceae bacterium
TTTTTAACGGCCACTTTGCCTGAGTCTAAAACTATTCTAAGATTATATAGTCCAGTAGTTAATCCTGCTACCTCAATTTTTGCCTGATCTAATGCTGATAGATGCCTTGTCTTAATCTCTTTGCCCAACATATCTGTAAAACTGATTTGAGCACCTCCGGGTAAGTTTGAAGTTAATATAAAATGATCGGTCATTGGATTAGGAAAAAGGTGTAAACCAATTTCTTCGAAGGTAGTTTGAGTATTTGTTAGAGTAATCATTGATAGGTTAGAACGAGTAGAAATGATCTCCGCACTTCGGGAAGGATCGCAAGCATCTTCTTTGACTACTTCGATCTGATAATATAAATTGGTTCCGCTTGGTGGTGTTAGATCAGAAAAACTAAATAGGTTGGCAGGTTGCTGCGCAATCAGTTGCAAATCACTATTATTGGTTCCTCGTAAAATATTAAAGGTGCCATATTCAAATCCGACATAGGCATTCCAAAGTAAATTCGTCTCACCATTAACGCCCACATTACTAGTTAAGTGGATGGTTTGGTGAAGGTCGGATAATTGAGATTCATTTCCACAACTATCTATAACTGAAATTTTATAACGATTACTATTTTGTAAAGGATTAGAATTTTCGTCTATGAAACTCAACGTTGGTTCGGTAAAAGGAAGGTTTCCGATAAGATCAAAGACATCGGCCTGAGTGGTTTCTTTGTAAATATTGTATGAAGCGGTGTTGGTGTTATAACTGCGTTCAAAATTAATTTGATTTAGTCCGTTGTCGGGATCAACGGTTACCAAACAAATTTCTTCTGGGATAGGTCTACTGATGATTATATCTAACGTATCCGAAAGGGGGCATCCAATTTCGTCGGTTGCGGTAAGATAGATTAACTCGTCCACGACGGTTGTTATTTGTGGACTCGTATTACCAGTTGACCAAAGGTATTCATCAAACCCACCGATGGTGTTAAGTGTAATCTCAGCACCACTACAATAAATAGAATCTGTTTCTCCTTCAATTAGATCGGATAAGGTAGTTTGAGGACATACCGTAGTTATATAATCAATGGTCGTACTAGAATTTAAACTATCGAGGGGGTCATAAAAATTAATACTAAAACGATGTTGACCACCGACACCATTGGGATCAATGGTATGAAGGAAAAATTCAAGCGGATAAAATGGTTGGTCCAGTGTAAGCAAGGTGCTTCCTGTCGTAGGAACTGTGGTTGTAAATCCTTGATCAATTATATGAAGGTCGAAATCTAATAACCATTCTTCCGGCCAAGTATTTTCGAGTACCGTCCAGTTGATGGTAACTTCATCGAACCGATTATTAACAAAATCACGCATGGGATGATCGGCAAATACGGGTTGTCCTTCTTCGAAAAGAATAAATTCGTTTGATGCTTCTTCCGGCTCGATCAAAAAACTACGACCATCAGTACCAAATTCAACCGTCGAAATAAAAGTAAGAATGGTGGAGGTATTTAAACTGTCAAGCGGATCGTAAATAACGATTTGTGAAGTGGCCGTACCTTCCGTACCGTTGACATCCATGATGTCAAGATGGTAAGGTATAATTTCTGAACTATTAGCTGGTAGAAATAATTCTTGTTCGAAATCTTCTTCACAAAAAATACCACTTGCATTACACATGGCACCCCATTCAACGGGCAGCTCGTGATGGATGAAATTCCAACGTAGTTCTAAATCAGTATCTAAACTATTATTAAATATTTCTACTTCTCGGTAAAAATCCAACGGTAATTGGCTTACTTCAGAGAGAATGACTTCTTGGAAGACCGTATCTGTCGTAAGACTAAAACTAGCTGGAGGTGCAGGACTAGGAACAATATTTACACAAATATTATCGAGAAAATTACACTGATTAGACCCATAAGCAATTCCGAAAATACGATCCCCTGGCGTTAAAAAATCAACAGTGAGTGCGTCTCCTTCGGTGCAAGCCAAAGTGAGCTGATTGGCAGAAAAATCTAAAATAAATTCAATAGGATTGAAAGCATTACTTTGACTATAGCAAACCTGAAAAGTATCATTTCCGACAGTCAACATATTGTACTCAAGCGTAATTTCCGTAAGTGTTACTAAATCGTTAGCATTGGTAAAGGATTCTAAAAATTCGACAACCAATCCACCACATTCATTATAATAATCAAAGCGAAGTGTCAAACTGTCGAGTTGTTCAGTATCTAATACTTGGATAACTTGTGGCTCAAATTGATTGGCTTGAAGATCCAAAATATTTCCATCCGCTCCTCCACCGGGACCAAAATCGAAAATACAAGCATCCCTAGCATCATTGGAATACATGATCCAATCTCCATTGCTTTGCCCTACAATCCCATTACAACTAGTAGAAGTATTAGGGGTAAAACTTTCGAAATCCTCAAAAACTAAATTACAGTCTTGAGCGATTCCATAAAATGAAAGAGATAAGACTAGGAGGAGTGTTGTAAAAGTTTTCATATTTTCGAATTTCATATGTTTAAATTTCATTTAACCCTCTCCAATATTCAATCCAAAATTAAATGAATCACATAGTCTTGTGTTCACAATTATTTCAATAAATTATATTTCAAAATACAATAAATGGCTCGAAAACCATCTCGCCATCCAATCTTCTTTCCTTCCTCGTACGTACGACCGTAATAAGAAATTCCCACTTCATAAATCCGAACATTCTCAACCCGGGAAATCTTTGCCGTCACCTCCGGCTCAAAACCAAATCGTTTTTCTGTTAACGAAAGCTGCTGAATCATTGGCGTTCGGAATAATTTATAACAAGTTTCCATATCCGTCAAGTTCAAATTAGTAAACATATTACTGAGATTGGTAAGCCAGCGGTTACCGATCGAATGCCAATAAAATAAAATTCGGTGTGGCTTACCACCCACAAAGCGCGATCCATAGACCACGTCTGCAAAATCGTCTAGCACTGGCTTAAGCAGGATATTGTATTCTTCGGGATCGTATTCCAAATCCGCGTCTTGGATAATCAAAAAATCACCGGTTGCTTTTCGGATACCTGTATGCAAGGCAGCTCCTTTCCCTTGGTTGATTTCGTGCTTAAAATATTTGATAGGGAGATCCGGATTGGTCGCCTGATACCGTTGAATGGCTTCCTCTGTTTGGTCGGTTGAACAATCATTGGTGATGATCACCTCTTTCCCTAATCCACCAATCAACTGTACCGCTTTGACCTTGTCCAAAATAAAATGAATCGTGCGTGCTTCGTTATAAGCGGGAATAATAATTGATAAAACTTGAGGCATGTATTTTTCTTTTTCTCTTTATAGTACGCTGTACGAAAATCATCTTAATTTACCGATTAACAATTCAATCAAGATGTTGTCATTTGACCCAATCGTTGATTGTATTTATTAACTTCTTTATCCATCATACGAAACCAAAGTGGAGGGACCAAAGAAATCAATATCGATGTCGGATATCCGTGAGGTAATTGTGGACTTTCGTCCATGCGCCGTAGAATTTGATATTTACGACTTGCCTTAAAATGATGATCCGAATGCCGTGTTAGTTCGTACAAAAAGATTCGACCGACTTCATGATCTGAATTCCAGGAATGTCGAGGGGATACTTTTTCGTAACGACCGGAAGCTAGTTTTTTTCTACGCAAACCGTAATGTTCTACATAGTTAATTAATTCTAGCATCACAAAACCGAGTACCGCAGCAGCAATGGCAAATGGTACCACAAGCCAGCCGAAGTACAACCCAACAGCTAATAGATAGCTCGCCTGAATAGCATGAAACCAAATCATTTGATTACGCCAGTGAAAGACCGATAATCCTAATTTTTTTAGTCGTTTATTTTCTATTTCCCAAGCACTGAAATAAGAACCAACGGTAGAGCGTAGTATAAATCCATATACATTTTCGCCTTTACGTGCTGAAGCTGGATCTTCGTCCGTTGCCACATTTTTATGATGGCCTAGATTGTGTTCAATATTAAAATGCATATAAAGTGCGGTCATCAAAAGCATTTTAGACATGGTTTGTTCGACAGCATTGCTACGATGCCCCAACTCGTGTGCCACATTAATTCCTATAATAGAAACAATAATTCCCACATTAAAAGTCATCCCGATAATCTCTGCAGTACTATGTAATCCCGCCGCTATTGTGGAAAAATAATACCATAACAGACCAAAGAGTAATGGGATATTAAGATAGAGTAGAAAATCAAAAAACCGATTGGAAAGCCGTTGTGGTTCTATCTCCTCGGGAAGATTATCGGTAGATTTTGGTAAAACAAGCTCTAAAAGTGGAATTATTACATATCCAACATAAATTGCACCTAGCGACCAAAAACCACCGTAATAAATACCGAGATATGCCGCCAAAGGGGCAATATAAGCGAGTAAATACTTTAAATCTTTCATCTGAATTAATTGTTTATTATCTTGAGGTACATGAAAAAATGATATTTTTTTCAATAATCAGTGAACTATCCCTAAGATTAGGTGTAAAATTAAGAGAATCGGCCAACGTAAACAATTTTTCTTTTACGTTAACGGATGTTCGTAAGAGGTTGTCCAAATTTTCATGATTGTGCGAAATTGAGAAAATTTTATACTGAATGAGGCAAAAAACGCAAGCGATGCCGTGGCATCGGTGAGGCTTTTTAACGAAAGGCAGTAGAAAATTTGCCAATTGTAGCCAATTAATGGAAGTTTAGACAAGCTCTAAGATAAGGAAAACCTAAATTACGAACAAGGATAAACCCAAAATCGCTTCAAGGAGTGAAAAAAAGATAATGAAAAGATTTTTCCTACCATTGCTGTTGCTGCTTTCTGTCATGGGATTAACCCAGTCGGCAGAAAAATTGCGGTCTTTCACCCAATCCGATACTGGATGGGAAGACTACCGGTCGGCTGGAAAATTTTTATATCAAACGTTTGGAAACTTATTTTCAACGTCAAACTCTCTTGAACACTCGGCGACGGAAATCACAAGCGCAAAAGACGCGGAACCGAATCCAATTATTTATGTATCCGCCAATCTTTCCAACTCTATCGTCATTTCCAAAGTCCCAGGCCCCGCCTTGGGATTTATTCAAAATATAACATTCAATCAAGTAAAACCCTGGCTGATCCCAGTCGAGTATTGCTTTAATCATCAACAAACAGACCGTGGACCCGATCCAGCGGCTGGCTTTAGAATATTTATGGAGATCGTGGAACGATGTTTAAAACTAAGTTTTAAGTTTTAAAATATCTTTTCACCGGGTCTTTTGACCCATTAAATTTTCTAATATTTATGATTAGTCTCTTAAAAAATTATAAAAAATATTCCGACGAAAAGCTAGTACCGCTCGTGGTAAAAGGCAATGAACGCGCCTTTAACGAATTATATAGTCGATACGAAAAAAAGATGTATCGCTTCTTTTATCGGATGTTAAATCGGGATACAGAACGTGCCAATGATCTATTACAAGATCTATTTATTAAAATTATTGAAAAAGGGGATCGGTTTGATACAGATCGAAAATTTTCAACCTGGCTGTATGCAGTCGCAGGCAACCTTTGTAAAAACGAATATCGTCGGGTCGAACGCCTCACTAATAATCAAGAAAAAATGATCGCTGACGTACGGCCTGGATTGGACAACGAAATGGATTTTTATCTGCCCAATGCCCTCGACCGTTCGCTATTTACGGCACGATTAACAGAAGCGTTGGAAGAACTAGAAGACATACACCGCACTTGTTTTATTTTACGTTACCAAGAAGAATTGTCCATCAAAGAAATTAGTGAAGTGATGGATTGTCCGGAAGGAACGGTAAAGTCTCGGCTTTACTACGCCCTCCGAAAATTATCAGATAAGCTACAGGTTTTTCGACCCGAAGCGATAAATAAAAAGAATTATGAGAAGCAGATCGGCTAATATAAATGCACAAGTTGAGCAGCTGATGCTCAGCAAAAGTTTTGCGCAACTAACAGAAGCAGAAATCTTGATGTTAGATGATGCGTTCTCTCCGGAGTCATATAATGCTACGCGTAAAACACTCTTGGCAGCCACCGAAATGTTTGCTCGTGATCTGCCCTTGCCTAGCCCGAGGGTAAAAGCCAATTTATTAAAAGCCGTGGCTGCTCAGAAAGAAAAGTCTTCCAACACCAATTGGTGGAGTACCTTGCTTAATTATCCGGTTCCAGCTTGGCAACCTGCTCTGGGTATTAGCTTGGTGTTGCTCTATTTTTTTATTCCCTGGTCGAATACCGAAAATCTGTCTAACTCAAATAACTTCGCTGTTCAAGAAACAGATAAAGCTGTTCAAGAAGATCTCGACTATTTAACGGCATCTGTTCCAGCTGTAACTGTCCCAGGTCGACGAAAAAACGTTGGTCCGATATCGACAGACTTAAATCAGAACAACCCTATTTTAGATACCCTTCAAGACGTCGCTCAGACCCTTCAGCGCACTTTGCGCCCGCTTACAGATCGCTTGTCTGCGCCTGCTATGCAATTGTCAAATACGACCCTCGCCACCAATGATACGGCAGGTGTTCGGGCTCAAACGATGGAGGAATACTGGATCGATCCAGCAAATATTATGGCAGTTCAGGATCAAAGTAGACGGTTGGTGAGTTTTTAAAATTCAGATAATTAAAAGCATGATTCTATAGAGGGCATAAAAAACATTTTATGCAATTTCCCCATCCTCAACAATTTTCCCGCTCCTTGTGTTAGTTCTCCTTATAGAACAGGTCAGTGCTCAATTTATAGTAAGATTGAGTATTTGTACCTAACATTCGTTATTTTTGCCGCCACAAAAAAATATTATGAGCAATAAGAATCAGTTTTACGATCTGACAGTAAAAGACGTAATCACCGAAACCGCAGATGCGGTATCTATTAGTTTTTTGATACCTACCGAACACCAGGAATTATTCCAATACGAAGCTGGACAATATCTGACCTTACGATTTGAGATTGACGGAAAAGATGTACGCCGAGCTTATTCTATGTCGAGTAGCCCTTTGGATGATACGACCACCGTGACCGTTAAGCGGGTAAAAGGTGGTCTCGTTTCTAATTATATCAATTCGAATTTAAAAGCTGGAATGACCGTAGCGGTGATGCCGCCGCAAGGTAGATTTACGACCAAATTCTCTGCGGATCAACAACGGGATTTTTATCTTTTTGGAGGTGGTAGCGGAATTACACCACTGATGTCTATTTTAAAAACGGTATTGGAAAACGAACCTAAAAGCAGTGTGAATCTCTTTTATGGAAATCAAGACGAAAACAATATAATTTTCAAATCGGAATTAGATGAGTTAGAGAAAAAATTTCAGGGACAGCTGCAGGTAGAACATATTTTGGCCGACCCCATTCGTGAAAAACCTAAGGGATTGACCGCTTTTCTAAAAAAAGGAAAAATCACTTGGCCGGGTAAAGTCGGAGTTCCCGATAGTGCCAATACCAACGCATTTTTGGATACGCATTCACCACGATCTAAGGAAGCCATTCATTTTATTTGTGGTCCTGGTCCAATGATGGATAGTGTAGAAAGTGTTTTATTGAAAAGGGGCGTTGATGCCGACGGGATTCATATTGAACGCTTCAGTTCTACGCCACCTCAGGATCAGAAGGCTGGCGCAGCTGCCCCTATGACGGGTGCAGCAAAACTAAAAGTTACCCTAGACGGTAAAACCATCGAGACAACTGTTCCGGAAGGAAAAACGATTCTTGACACCTTACTAGATATGAAAATTGAGCCACCTTATTCCTGTACTTCTGGTTCTTGCTCTACCTGTATGGCAAAAGTAAAATCGGGAACGGTAAAAATGGATGCTTGCTATGCCTTGGATGATGATGAGGTAGAAGATGGATTTATCTTGACTTGTCAAGCACATCCGACTTCTGCGGAAGTAGAGATTAATTTTGATATTTAAGAATGAAAAATAACTTCCTTAGAAAAAAAGACAGATCTCAGGGAGATCTGTCCTTTTTTAGATACAAGACGACAGGTTTTAAGATGAAAATGTTAACAATATTTTTTATTTTTGTGAGGAATTCCTTTAGAGAGGTATTCACCTTTCCAAAAATCATTTTAATTTAAAAGAGGTTGTAGAATAACCTCATCAGTAATATCACCCATTCGTTGCCTCGTTTCGACGTTAGCAACGGTGTATGCAAATTTTTAGCCATGCAACATATGAGACCTACCTTGATAACCCTGTTATCAATCCTCTTCTTTGCGACTGTACCAGCTACGGCGCAAAACCTTCAGTGGTTTGCCAATGATCATTTCCAGTTAACAGAGGTTTCAGATGAAGCGCTGTTGGTTACCTACCAAAAACAACCTTGGGAAGCTTTTACCCTTTATGTTGGTGAAGCAGATTTTTCTGAAAACACCGTATTATCCTTTTCGGTACAATCAACTGCTTCCGTCAATTTACGGATTGACCTGATAGACGAGACAGGAAACCAAGCTACGGAGCATACAACTGAAATAAAGTTGGAAGGAGGAAAAGAATTTGTACCGGTTTCCTATGATTTTGGGCAGCTAGCTAAAAAAATAGATTTAAGCAGTATTAGTCATTTTCATTTTTATGTAAATCCAGGATTGAAGGCAACGGGTGAATTGGTAATCAAAAACATCAAATTGCCTGAAGGGATATCAACAACTATTAAAACAGACGTCCTAGTATTTCCTAATCCAGTCACCGATATTTTAAATATCAAAACCATAAACCAATCATTTGATGAGATCATCATTTTTGATGTTCAAGGAAGAGAAGTAGCCCGAACGACGATGCCCAATACCAGTTATTATGAGTGGCGGCTAAGTCAACTACCAGCGGGCCTTTATCAATATCAGCTAAACTTTGAGAAAAAGTCGATTGCGATTGATCGTTTAATTATTGAATAAAAAATATTTCTTAAGAATACAGCTCTTTACCACTAGCAGAACATACCCAACTCATGAACAAAATTTACACATTATTTAAAACAATATTATTATTTATACCGCTTTTTGTTACTTTCCTTTCTCAAGGTTTAGCACAAACGCTGATTCCTATCAATGCCTCACAGGTCTTTGCTGAAACCAACGCTGAAACTTTATTTGATGGAGATCTAGAAACCCACTGGACTGCAGGTTGGGATACAAATGATTATCCAGCTTTTGCTTACGTAGATCTTGGTGGTAGTTATGAATTGAGTAAAATAGAGCTCTATGATTTTGCGGGTAATGGTCAGTTTAAAGTATTTGCAGGAAGTCCTGACAACTGGAACTACGATGCGATTGCTGTGGATGGTCTGGAGGATTTTGGAGTTTGGAAATCACATACACTTAATGTCACCACGACTCATCTTCTTTTTAGAATAAAAACACCTCGCTCTCGGGTGGGAGAGGTTCGAATTTATGGCACTGAAACAGGTAATCCTATCGGTCAGGAAATTGTTTTTAGTGCGCCGTCTTCCGTAACCCTGACAGAAGGAGGGTCAGAAATAATTGAGATTCAAGCTACAAATACCACGACGCTTTTAATTGAAAATTTACCAGGATTTATCGATTTTACTAATCTTGGTAATGGAAACGGATCTTTGAGCATGCAACCTGAAGCTGGAGATGCGGGTATCTATACACTCACGCTCAACGCAATTGGTCAAGCTGGTCAGACAGCATCTACGACGATTATAGTCACAGTAGAAGCAGATGATGATCCAGGGCCTACCGAAGGAGAGGAGACCCTTTGTGAAATAACTGCAGCAGAATTGATTGTCGGAGAAGGTGATCCTGCTAATTTGATTGACGAACAGGATATTATCGGTGATCCTGCCAATGGACCCGGAGGAAATCCATTAAGCTTTTGGTTTCCCGGTTGGAAATCTCGTTTTTATCCTTCCGAGGGTTATCTGGATTTAGGTGGTACGAAGACCCTGACCCGTATCTTTTTAAGAGATATTAGTGGTACCGGAAATTTTAAAATCTATGCTGGAGCACCAGGTAACTGGGAAAGCACACCCATTGTTGATGACAACTTACAAGCCTACCTCAGTTGGACCGAACACACGACGCCGGTAACTACTCGATACTTAAAAGTAGTTATGGAAGATCCAAGTTCTAAAGTGTCGGAGCTGGCGATTTACGGATATTGTGGAGGAGAAGGTACAACAGATAATATAGCGCCCGCTCGCGTAGTAAACCTTTCGACGTCGAATGTCACTAGTCAATCTGTTAGGTTAAATTGGACGGCCAGTGGAGATGATGGAAATGTAGGTACTGCTACTACTTATGATCTGCGTTATAGCACAAACCCAATTAACGGATCAAATTTTTCTAACGCAACGTCGGTAGCAACGAATGCACCACAGTCAACAGGAACCAATGAAACTAAAAATGTGATTGGTCTTAATTGTAATACGACTTATTATTTTGCCATTAAGGTCATCGATGAAGCGTCCAATACTTCTTTGACTTCTAATATCGTAAGTAGAACAACAAGCAATTGTGGTAATCAAAATGGTAAACAAATCACCTTAACGTTGAATCAATCTGGAGGCACTGTATCTGTTTCAAAAGCAACATTAAAATACAATAAGGATTTTGCATACAGCTTTACGGTTGATGATGGTAGCATCTGGGATTACTATATCACCTATCCGGTAATCAATGGTGGAGAATCTGGATTTCCACCGAATGATCCAGAACAACCTTGGTTTGATTTTCCAGATGATCCACATATTCAGGAACAAGGATTTTCTTACGATGATGGTTGTGGAAACGATGTGAAGTTTAAAGCCGGTCTGGCATTAACTACGGATAAGGCGACGAACAATATAACAGATTATCATATTACTTGGGATAATATTCGGGAGATGTATAACAGTGACTGGGATGTTTTTGGCCATAGTCATACGCATTGTAATGGAGGCTGTAATTACGATAGTGAAGTATCAGTGAATCGCGATATTCTAGAAGAAAATCTAGGATTTCTTCCTACTCATTTTGTCATACCTTCGGGTAATTCAAATTATTACGATCCAGCGTTCGATAATGGAATGGTTGCTATTTACGACCAAGGTCACCTCTTACCAGGATTTGAGGGGCTACAAGTAGATGGACAGCTGGATTACGATGAATTCATTATGCACCGATATCCCTTGGAAGCCGCTGAGGTTCCTTTTGGTGATGATCTAAATCTGGTAGCTGGATTATCTGGCGATGGAAATCATTATTGGATTAACGAATTTGCACATTCGATTGGTCATCCTCATGGGGGAGAATATCATATTAAGGTAGAATATGATGATTTTAAGGATTACATGAACTATATTGAAAATGAATACGGAAAATCATGGTCTGATAAAAAAGTATGGATGGCTCCGATGCAGGAGGTATTCGAATATCTACGGGTACGTGATGCCGTGGAGATTTCTAGTAATAAAGAAGGCAATACACTGACCGTTTTCTTAGATGATGACGCCGTTCCATCGGGACTGCGACGTCATGCTTTAAGTCTAATCGTAAACTTACCCAACGGTGTAAACATTACTGAGGTAGTACCGACAGACGTAACCATAGAGTCGTATAATGCAACAACTGGATTGTTGAACTTGAACTGGGATTAAAAAATGTTGACGTGTTGAATCTACCTGCGGCAGTCAGGTTCAACACGTCAATAAAAACATGGGTTAATATTTTTTTTCCACGCCAGGCTGCTTAATCTCGACCCCATCTCTAGATTTACTTTCCCGCACCATAGCCCGCACATCGGCGAGTAGTTTCTTAGCGTCGTAAATGATACCATCTTTAATAGTATACTTTACACCACCGACTCGGACGACCTCATTTTCTTCTGTTAATTTGATGGCACCAGTTCCATAGAGTACTTTAAGATTTCTTAATGGATTTTCTTCCACGATGACAAAGTCAGCCAATTTTCCAACTTCAACTGATCCAATTTGATCGTCCATGCCT
The DNA here is from genome assembly GCA_964645475.1 of uncultured Saprospiraceae bacterium. Classification (GTDB taxonomy): domain Bacteria; phylum Bacteroidota; class Bacteroidia; order Chitinophagales; family Saprospiraceae; genus JALZUU01. The sequence goes on from CAZYAC010000005.1 coordinate 11,973, forward strand.
AGCGCTTCAGCGCCGTTAAGGGTAGCAGAGCGAATCACTTCTAGCGGATGAAAACCTGCTTCACGCAGCAACTCTAATTCGCGGATATAAGCAAAACCATAAAGTTGGAAAATAAAACCAGAATCAGATCCAGCAGTTACTCGTCCTCCTTTATTTTTATACTCATTGATAAAAGTCATCCAAAGTTGATAATTTTTTTTCCAATCTACCTCTTCTTCCGTTCCCCAAAAATGCCAGTAGGATCCATGCGAAATTTTACTAGGCATGTAGAATTGCCATAAAGAAGGAATCGTATATTCTTCATGCCACTCGGCGCGGCGTGCACGCATCAAATCTCGACTCGCTTCGTAAATATTAAAAGTAGGATCAATGGTAAAATCTAAGGCTAATAATTCGTCCATTACTTTTTTCCAGTGTTCAGAGTAGGGTGGAGCTGCTTGCGTCCACAACCTTCCCGCTTCTTTAAAGCGGTGCTGCTCATTTTGATAGTTATAATCCACCGGATAGTGCTGCACCGTCCGATCTACAAACAACGCCTCCGGCAAACCATACCAATGTTCCATTGTCGTCAATCCGGCTCGCGCGGATTTTAAAACATTCCATCTACCCACATCCATTTGGGCATGGTGACAAGCAGATCGTAAACCAAGTTTTTTATTTTCATCTAAGGCAGCTGCCATTATTTTAGGAGCCGCTCCGAAAAATTTAATTCCATCCGAGCCTTTATTGGCGTTTTCACGCACCCAAGCTCTAGCCGCTTCCGGCGTACTAATAGACTCATTGGCACCTTGACCAAAAACAGTATATGCCTGAATTCGAGGTGCGGTAATGGTTCCCGCATCGCTTTTCTTTTTATGTTCTAATACCCAGTCTAAGCCATTGCCACAAGATGGATCACGAATAGTGGTGATGCCATGACCCATCCAGAGTTTAAAAACATATTCGGCATCGGCACCTTGGGATCTTCCGCCAATATGTCCATGCATATCGACAAAACCAGGAAGTAAATACATACCGCTGCAATCAAGTTCTTTACCACCTGGTTGGAGTTTAGGGCGGCGATCTGGATTGATATCTACGCCAGGATAACCAACGACAGAAATTTTAGTGATGATGTTATTTTCTACGACAATATCCATTGGTCCACGTGGTGGTGCCCCATTTCCATTGATAAGCGTAATACCGCGGATGATGAGCTGTGGATATGGTCCGTCACCTTCTTTTATCTCTGGGGCTTTTTTTACTTGGGCGGAGAGGAGATCTACAACTAAGAAGATCAATATGAAAAGAGAAAATATTTGCTTTTTCATGGAAGGGAGGTAGTTTAATAAGGTTAGATTTTTTACACCTCAAATTTACCATTTAAATTTCACAATAACATTCGGAATAAAAGGCAGTCCTAATTTATCACGGGTTACCAATTGCGGATTATCTAAAGCATCTTGTACTGTATGAAAACGATTGACAAAATTGGTATGATTATAAACATTGATTAAAGACAAACCAGTATGTAATTTCCATCCCTTGGATTTATTGATTTTCCATTTGTATAAACCACTAACGTCCAGTCGGTGATAGGTGGGTAGTTGTGCACTATTTCGACTGGCTAAGCCAACATATGGAATGCCGTTCGGTGAATCAAATTTTAAACTGGTAGCAGGCGTGTATTGTAGACCATTTGCAATGGTCCAATTGGCTGAGAGTAGCCAATGGTCAGTTTGATAAGTGCCTAATAGTTGTAATCGATTTTGTTGAAAGTGTCGAGGGGCAAAGGGTTTTCCATCGTTCCAAAAATCAAAATCATATTCGTTCTGTTGCCATTGATAGTTTAGTTGAAAATTTAGATTTCTAAGTTGTTTG
>CAZYAC010000005.1:13932-31420 GCA_964645475.1 uncultured Saprospiraceae bacterium
TTCGTTCTGTTGCCATTGATAGTTTAGTTGAAAATTTAGATTTCTAAGTTGTTTGGAAATGGAAAATTCTATACCATAAATATTTTGTGTTCCAGTGATGTTAGGATTGAAAAAGCGATCAGAAAATTCGTTAAAAGAAGTAACGCCCGTTAGCGATTTTTTAAAAAAATCAGTCAGTAAAACCCATCCTTTTTTCTGAAATTTTAAACCTATATCTATTTGATCATTTCGTAATACTTCTCCTCGTAAAGTATCGGCATTAGTAGCTAGGGTCCAGAAAAATTCTTCTCCTTGAAAATCATCGTTGTCTACAATGAGCTGATTGACAAATTGGTAAGAACGGCCTACTCCTACAGAAATGGATAATCCAGCGACGGGAGAAAATCCAGTACGAAACTCTGGCTCAAAATAATGACCGTTTAGTGGATGGTGATAATTGTAGCGAAAACCCAATTTTACGCGGTATTTATCGGATTCCTGAAAGGTATAATTTACGAAACCAGACTGTGTCGTTCCACGTCCACGAAAGTCGTAATTGATCAACGTTCCAAACCAGGTTTCATCACTAAAGATTCGGAAATCGCGGGCACTGTATTGATACCCATAGGCAAAACCATGCGTTTGATTAATCTGCCATTGATCATTTATTTTTAACGTTTTTTCGCCAATCCGATTACGGTAATCCTGTTCCACTTGAATGAAGTCGCGTGAATTATCACTGATATAATAATAGTCACTGGTAAATTTCGTTTCGCTAAAACTAATCTTGGTTTGGTGTCCAGGTTGCCATTGATGTTGAAAAAGGAAGTTGTAGCCACGATTACTAAAAGTCAATTGATCTTCGGTAATAATCTCGTCAGACCAATAAAGATACTGCTGATAATTTGTTTGATCCTTAGTGTTTAAGTAAGAAAAACTGATCTGATCGCGCGGGGTTAATTGGTATAAAAATTTAAAATTAAAATCATGGAATCGAGTGTTTGGAACCAAAGGGGTTCGGTCGGTAATTCGTTCTGGATCTTCGCTCACTCGACCGGTTTGAAAAATCTGATTTAGAAATTTATCGTAGGATTTATTTTTAAAAAAATCGGTATAAGAACGCCGTCCACCAACTAGTATCATAGCTTTCTTTTTAAGCAAAGGAATTTTTAAAGTAGCATCACCATACAGTAAGTTAGTTCCTACCTCTCCTGAAATTTGTTTTGGAATTTGATTGGTCGTTTTTAAATCCACCACACCGGAAACACTATTGCCATAGTTACTATCTGCTCCATTTTTTTGCACCTCCACTTTATCTACTAGTGCGGGATTAAAATTAGAAATCATTCCAAAAAAATGTCCAGTATGATATACGGGGATATTGTCCCAAAGAATCAGGTTTTGATCTGCAGTGCCACCACGAATATGAATGCCCGTAGCGGTCTCCCCTGTGCCACTAATTCCCGGAATTTGTTGTAATGCTTTAAAAATATCTGCATCTGGCGCTCCAGCCACAGCGAGTTGTTGAGCGGGACGAAACGATATCGTCTGATTAAATGGATCATTTTCGGTGGATTTGTTTTGGTCAGAAACAATTACTTCCCCCAACGTATTTTCTACCGGAAATAAATGAATGGTCAAACATTCAGTACCTAAAAATTCGGATAATAAAATTTGTTGTGAACGGTAGCCAATATGACTAATTTCTACCACGGTATTTTTTATAAAAGGGCCTGATATTTCAAACCTACCTTGTTGGTCTGATTGATTGCCTTGACCATTTATTTTTAGAATAATATTAGAAAACGCCAAAGGCTGCTGACCACTTAATACGAAGCCACAAATAGCAGTTGTTTTTTTCAATTCATCAGGATCAATGGCGCGATTTGGTTTTACGATCAAATGTCCGTCAATCGTACGATAAGTAAGTCCCGTATTTGTTAGTAGTTCTTGGAGTAATTGGTCAAAGGAGGAATATTTGAAATTCCCTGAAATCAAGATGGGTGCTATTAAATCATGATCGTAGCTAAAGGTATGGCCACTATTTTTCTCCAATTCTTTAAAAACTGCTGGTAGAGGTGTATGATCAAAAGAAAACTGCGTGTTTTGGGCGAACAAAGGGCTATTGAGTATAAGGCAGCAACCAATACTCAGCCAATAGAGAAATATTTTTTTAGAAGTGTAGAACAATTATTACTTACTTAATCGTAATTATATTTTCTTTTTTTGTGAAATTTAAATTCATGGCTCCGCAAATTAAATTAAGCGCGTTGTCTAAATTATCGTGCGGAAATACTCCGGAAAACGCTCGGTCATTTAAATCTATTTCGTGCCGAACCGTTACTGAATATTGTCGCTCCAATTCTTCAAAAACCAAGGTTAATGGTACTTTTTCAAAATGCGATATCCCATCTATCCATCCTGGTTTGTCAGTAGAAGGTACGGCGATTTTTTGTAAATTTCCATCCTTCTCTAATGCTATTTCGTCGGCTGTTAGCGTTACCTGTTGTTTGTTTTTTTCAACGACCACTTTACCTGAATAACAAGCCACAAAAATTTCGTGACCTCTTGTATTTATATCGAAGGTCGTACCAAGGACTCGAATATTGCCTCGATCAGTTTTTACGATGAATGAATTTCCTTTTTTTACTGAAAAGAATCCTTGGCCTTCCAAATGAATAGTTCGTTCAGTCAAATAATTATCTGCGTTGTAACTGGCTTTCGCTCCAGCGTTGAGATAGAGGGTAGAACTATCGGGAAGTATAAATTCTGTTTTTTCGCCAGTTTTAGTAATCAAGTCTACCGTATTTTCACCTTGCCAGAAAAACCAGATCATCATAAATCCCAAAATTGCGGCTGCTGCTGCGACCATAGGTCTGAAAAGCTGCCGCACCTTTCTTTGGGGTTTGTTCTTTTTGGCTTCTATCTTTTCCCATAGTGCTGCTCCGTCGTAATCAGGCACGGTAAATTCATCCGCTAAGGCCAATTTTTTGGACAAAGCATCTAGATCTACGGTTTCGGACAAGATTTTCCGATTGGCTTCTGATATGGTGCCAGCCAGCCATTGGGCCAGTAAACTATTGTCGTTAGATTCTTCCATTATATATGAAACGGGTTTGATTAAAGAAACCCTACTTATTTTTTAATAATTCACTTTTTCTTTTTTCTGCCTATCTCGACCTCCAATTTTCGAAAGTCTTGTAATGCTCGATGCATTCTTTTTTCTACGGCTTTAACTCCGATACCGAGTTGTAGCGCAATTTCCGCATAAGTCTTTTTTTCGATTCGGTTTAGTAAAAAAACAATTCTGCTTTTTTCGGGCATACCTTCAATGACTGATTCCAAACGGACTTTAAATTCTTGCATTTCGAGTAAATAAGCAGCATCGGGAGCGGTAGTAGTAGCATCTAGTTGTTTTCGGTGTTTGAGGATCACCTTTTTTCGTCGTTGCTGGTCAATCATTAAATTATTGGCGATGGTATATAAAAAACTACGCGCTTTTTCCGGTATAACGGCTACACATTTTTCCCATAACTTTAAAAAGGCCTCTTGTACTAAATCTTCAGATGCTGCTAAATCTCCCGTTTTAAAATATAAAAAATTGCGTAAGCCTTGTCCTTCTTGCGTGAAGATGGACTTGAAAGTTGCGGGTTCGCAAATACCTTTTTTATTTTTAGAATGATTTGCCATTAGAAAATTAAATAAGAGATTCAATTTAAACAGTAATTTGAAAAGATAGTTGAAAATCAGTAGGGTATTTAAAAGTATCCTCGTTTCATAGTTGTTGTTGAGAAAATATACATCTTAAAATATTTCAATTATGAAAAAAAATAACCTCATCTTTTTCTTCTTGATTTTTATGTCAGGAAATTTATTTGCACAAAATGATATATCGGCTAATTATTCCTGGGATCCAATCCGAGTTGGTAACGGTGGCTGGGCAACCGGTATGGATATTCATCCTAGTGGCAGCCCAGTTTATTTTCGCAGTGATGTCGGTGGAGCTTATCGACTCAACGCAGCGGGCACGGCTTGGACACAGATCGTAACAGAGTTTTCAATGCCTGCCGAGGAAGTCAATCACAACGCAGAAATTTGGAATGCCAATACTTACGGAGGAGTGCTCAGTATTGTATCTGCTCCATCTGATGCAAATCGAGCTTATATGGTTTTTCAGACGACGGTTCCTATACCGTCTAATGAAGTAGGTTGTGTTTTTATTTCTGATGACCAAGGTAATTCTTGGAATAAGACCAACCTCTGTAGTGTATACGTAGGAGCCAACGACGAAGGAAGAACTACCGGAGAGCGACTTGCCGTGGATCCGCAAAATGCGGAGAATGTGTTTTTTGCTACACAATCAGATGGCCTTTGGTATACTCGAGATGGTGGCGATAATTGGAATCAAATCAACCTTGGAGTAATCCCTTCCGGAAATGACGGCTTCGGTGTGACCAATATTATTTTTGACGAATCAGGTGGAATTACAAATGGTCTGACTAATAATTTATTCGCGACCGTTAACGATACAGGTATTTATTTTTCCGATGATACTGGAATTACTTGGATCCGAATTGACAATCGACCTAATGGACCGACCCTCAACAATGGTCACCATATCGAAGAAGCTGTTGTCAATAGTACAGGAACTTTATATCTCACGGCAGACTACCAGATTATGCGCTACCAAGATGAAAACTGGACGGCACTAGCGCCCTTTGATAATTACTATACAGGCATCGCGATTGACCCTTTTAATGAAAACAGAATTTATGTCAGTCAAGAGAATGGCCAGTGTCTGCGATCTACTGATGGAGGACAAAATTGGGACGAACTCTTACAAGACGTTAACTCAACGGATGTAGATTGGGTCAACGAATATGATAATAGAGGATGGATTTCTATTGGGGAGTTATTATTTGATCCTGTATCACCTGGTAAATTATGGCTGGCTCAGGGATTTGGTATTGTAAATACTACGGATATCAACGATGGAGAAATAATGTGGGAATCTGTGAATGTTGGTACGGAGGCTTTGGTGTCTAATGACATCATTGTTCCTCCTAACGGAAATATCTTAACAGCAACTTGGGATCTACCCTTATGGAAAATTACTGATCCATCGACTTATACTGCTGAGCAAATTAACCCTAATAATCGGTTTAATAGTGGTTGGGATTTGGACTACTCGATGGGTAATCCAAACTTTATCGTTGGTGTGGTAGACGATCATCGCTTCTGCTGTCCTGACGGCGCCCAGCAAAGCGGGTATTCAGCTGATGGTGGAAATACGTGGAATGTTTTTCCTTCTATTTTAAATGGTACACATCCAGCAGCCTTAGAATTTGGGAACATTGCAGTAGATGGTCAAAACACAGATAATATTGTCTGGTTACCTAGCTTTAATGGTAATCCACATTTTACAATGGATGGCGGTACTACTTGGACAGCTGCTTCGTTACCGGGAATGAGTACAGGTGGTCACCACGCTTATTTTTTAGAAAAGAAAGTGTTGATGGCAGATGCGGTGACTTCGGGTACTTTTTATCTCTACCACTGGGAAAGCGGATTATTTATATCAACAGATGGTGGTGCGACTTGGACGGCTTCATCCGCTAGTCTTCCTATTGATGGATGGCATGCGCAGTTAGCAGCGGTTCCTGGAAAGGCAGGTCATTTATTATTTACGTTGGGCGTAGGAAATGAAGCGGCGGAAATTTATTATTCCACAGATCAAGGGCAAAACTTCACCCTACTTAATAGCCCTAAGGCTTCCGCTATCACGGCTGGTGCGTCCATCAATAATTCTTCAGCTTTTTATGCAGCAGGAGTGTTTAATGAGGAAGAAGGAATTTTTCGATCTTCCGATCTGGGATTGACCTGGGACAAAATCGGAACCTATCCAGCAGGTATTTATGCACAAATTACGACGATGGCTGCCGATCAAATCATACCAGGGAAAGTTTACGTAGGTGTTGCCTCGAGTGGTTATTTTATTGGAACAGATAATTTTCTGACAGCGCTGCCAATTGAAGAAGGAAATCTGAAAGCGACAACGCAAGAGCGCTCAACCCTGATTGCTTGGGAAACTTTGAGTGAAGAAAATGCCAGTCATTTTGAAATAGAAGCTAAAGCGGATGGGTCGGAATTTAAAAAGATTGGTTCCGTGCGAGCAGTTGGATTTAGCAATCGGATAAATAAATATAAATTTATACACAATGATCCTCAGATAGGACACAATTATTACCGCATAAGATCAGTAGACTTCGATGGCACTTACGCGTATTCTAAAATAGTATCCGTATTCTTTGATCCTTCGGAGAAAGTAAAAATGTATCCTAATCCAGTAAGGGATTATTTGTACTTGGAAGCAGAGATTGCAACGAAGGTAGATCTTTTTGACGGACGTGGTCAGTTAGTGAGTTCGTGGAATTTAGATAAAAACCAAAACAAGGAAATTAATTTAGTAGATCTACCTGCAGGAGTTTATTGGTTAAATTGGAATAACGGAACTAGAATGAAAAACCGCAAGATAATGAAGCATTAAAATTTGAGTGTCTATTCTTTAGAAGTAGAACAATTGATTCGGGTACGCAATTTTTTGTAGCGTGCCCGGATTTTTTCATCCTCTAAAAAGAAGCCATGATTTTCTCAAGATCCACATGATTTTTAATCAACTCGATGGCTCGTTTTACTTTCCACGGTGTATCCGTATTGATTTTTACTTCGATTTGATTGATTTTGGTATAAGCACCGAGGGTATCTAGTGTAGTAGACACTACCGGAAGCTGATGCTTGTTAATGTATTCCATGTTGACGATTGGATGTTCTCCTTGACCGGGATTGAGGCGACCTTCGCCAGTGAGGATGATGCCCGCAAGTGGACAAGTTTCCCTACCCATTTTAGCAGTGACCATTTCAACAGTTCGGATAGATTCATTGGCTCGTTTATAGCTGACAACCAATAGTTGATTACTACATTTGTGAATGTTTTCTACATCGTAAACTAGAGAGCCAGGAATAATTTTTTCAATTCGATTGAGTAATTTTTTTTCGTGATACATACTTTTCCCTTTAATGGCTTCCTTGACGGTATACATGATGGGATAGGACATCCGCTTTTCGTAAGGTAATAATCCGAGTAGAGGAATTCCCATTTGTTCTAGTTTTTTACCTACGTAATGTTCTACTTTTTCCATTTTTTTTGGTAAAACCTTATTGACAATTACGCCAATGATGGGAACATTTTTTTCACGAAACAAGGCGAGCGATAGGTTGAGTTGGTCAATGGTATTACCAATGCCGCCTTCGACCACCATGACTACTTTTGCGTCTAGCAATTTTGCGACTTCTGCGTTTGAAAGATTAACGATACTGCCCACGCCGGGATGCCCGGTACCTTCATAGACAACCACTTCGTTATTTTGATGTAAAAAATCAGCCGCGTCCAAAATATTTTTCCGATAAGGATATTTGGCAGGATCATCTAGGTAGTCCGTCGTGGCACCTTTACCTAAAATGACTGGACTATGGATTTTTTGCGAAAGCTCGAAATTCATAATTCTAGAAAAAAGAAAGGCATCTTTATCGACTGTTAAATTTTCAAAATCCTTTACTTCCTGTCCAACAGGTTTGCAATAACCAACGCCCTGAAGGTTTAAACTACTAAGAGAAGCAGTCAGCCCTAGGGTAGAAGTGGTTTTTCCGACATGTTGTCCAGTGGCGGCAACGTAAATACTCTTTTTCATGTTTAATTTGATTTGAGTGGATGATATTTTACCATCCAAAGATACAATAACCAAAAGTACGGAATTAAGCATTCTAAACCCCGGAGGCGTGGCATAAAACTCAGAAGATCTACCATTTGTAAAATTATATCACCCTTTCTGGGTTTTGCCTAGATTCAAATTCTCCTTTTTATAATAATGACATCCCTTCGGGATTAAATAGTGTAAAAATATAAAATTCATATAACTACTATGTAAAATTCTTTGCTTCTTGATATTTGTCTCTCTTAGTTACCACCAAACATTTCCAAAAATACCTTATCTTTCGCCTTCAATAAAAACCTTACCTCTATGTATGCAATGCTACTACACAGCCACAGTGGCCTCCGTTGGATCGCCCTTATTTTACTTCTATTGGCAGTGGTCAATAACGGAATGAAATGGCAATCTGGAAAAGCTTTTACGGATAAAGATCGTAAACTGAATCTTTTCGCCATGATTTTTTTACATATCCAATTGTTACTTGGAATTGCCTTGGTTTTTATGAGCCCTAAGATGAAAATAGGAGAAGGAGGAATGAATGAAGTGACTCGGTTCTTTATGACACAGCATATGACTTGGATGATTGTGGCGATTATTTTGGTTACGTTTGGCAACATTCGATCTAAAAAATTGATCGGCGATAGCGTAAAATTTAAAGCCGCCTTTATTCCTTATCTTTTAGCACTAGCTGCCATTCTATATGCCATTCCGTGGCCAGGTAGAGGTTATGGTGGCGCTTGGTTCTAGGAAAAAATCAACTACAACTTCAATCTCAAGGGCAAATTCAAAATACCCTCGACTTCTAGAGTCATCTCTAATGAATATCAAATTTCATATAGCTTTAGAGACCAAATTTGAGGTTGTAGTTGCGGGTGCAATTGCCTTTGAAATTCTAAATAACAACGAACTTTCCTTCCTTTGGTATGGTAGGTTCAACAAATAATCATGCATAGAATCATCCGTATATTTTTGGTCATATTGTCGATGAGCTTTGCTTTAACCAATGCATCGATCGTCTCAGCCCAGGAGAAATGGTTTGATGTTCCTTTGTCGGAGCGGATCGCCAGCTATGACATTGATGTTAAATTGGATGTCGTCGATCATCGATTGAAAGCTACCCAAACTATCTACTGGCAGAATCCTTCCAATGATACCATTCGTACTATTCCTTTCCATCTGTATTTGAATGCGTTTAAAAATACTGAATCTACTTTTTATCGCGAGAGTTACGGGTCCGGTTTTTTTCCTGATTTAGAACAGACCACCGAAGCGGACTGGGGTTGGATCAATATTGATAAAATAAAAATCAAAGGTGGAAAAGACGTATCAGATAGGCTACGTTATATTCATCCCGACGATGATAATACAGAAGATCGTACGGTGGTCGAACTCGTCTTACCAGAACCCATTTTACCTCGTGAAAAGATAGTTTTGGAATTAGAATGGACGGCTAAAATTCCGAAAATAAAAATTCGTACAGGTTATAGCAAAGACTTTTATTTGCAAGCACAGTGGTTTCCCAAAATTGGCGTTTATGAACCGGCCGGTATGCGATTTTCAAAAAATGGCCAGTGGAATTGCCATCAGTATCATCCCACGACTGAATATTATGCAAATTTTGGAAATTATAACGTTAGCATCAATGCACCAAGCAATTTTATCATTGGCGCATCAGGCACTCGTACTAAAGTTGAAATCCAAGCAGATGAAACCCAGACTCATTATTTTCATGGTGAAGATATCATTGATTTTACTTGGACGGCCTCTCCAAATTTTGAAGTAGTTAGAGAAAAATATTCGGGTATCGAACTCGAACTGCTGATCAATTCTGAATATCAGTGTTGCACTGAACGCTATCTTGGAGCGGCTAAACATTCGATTGACTATCTAGGTCAGAGGCTGATGCCTTATCCTTTTCCTAAACTCACTATCGTGGTGCCTCCATTACATGGAATCGCTGCAGGCGCGATGGAGTATCCGACCTTAGTTACCGCTCCGGGGATGTACGGTTTTCCAAATTGGCTACGGTCTCCTGAGTATTTTGTCGTACACGAGTTTGTCCACCAATATTTTATGATGATGGTAGCCACCAATGAATTTGAAGAGGCATGGATAGACGAAGGGTTTACCTCTTATTGGAAATCCCGAATTTTGGATCATGCCTATGGTGTTAAAAATTCAGTGATTGATTTGCGTTGGGTACAGATGGGAGCGATGGAATTTTTTCGAAGTCGATATATTGGCATGAATAATATTCATTTAGCAGAGAGTACAAGAGCGGGCTGGGAATATCCAGATGGATCTCCACGTGCCCTTTTTTATTCTAAACCTGCGACTTGGCTGAAGACTTTGGAAGGTATTGTAGGGCTTGAAACAATGGATGAGATTATGAACACTTATTTTCATCGTTGGAAATTTAAACATCCTTGCCGCTATGATTTTATCGATGTAGTCAATGAAGTGGTCATCGAAAAACACGGAGACGAATTTGGTGAGAACATGGATTGGTTTTTTGATTTTGTTTTATACGGAACTGGAGCTTGTGATTACGCGGTAGGAAGTATCAATCACACAGAAACAGCTAATACCATTGGTGGAATTTTGGAAGACAGTCTAATCCTAAAAAAACAAAATTCACTAAAAAAATATCAAGCAAAAGTCGTCTTGGAACGCTTGGAAGAAATTCAAGTACCGGTAGACATTTTGATACATTTTGAAGATGGAAGCGAAATATGGGAACGCTGGGACGGAAAAGCACGGACCCATGGATTGATTTATGATACGGACTTGCGGATAGATTACGTGGAGATTGATCCCTTACAGAAAATTTACATGGACACCAATATTTTAAATAATAGCAAGAGAATAGAATCGAATACCCGTGGCATCTGGGCCTACGTAAGTAGTTGGGCGATGCGAATACAGCAGGTTTTTCAGGGAGTTAGTTTTTTTATTTAAATGAAGATATTAAGTGCATTAAAACATGGATTTCGGTTAACTAGCCTCAATATAAAATTGTGGAGTCTGCTCTATCTAATCAACCTGCTTTTCGGAGGATTGGTGGTGGTGCCGTTATTGTATTATTTAGAAGATAAGTTAGCGTTTACCAAGGCGACGGATCGTTTGATTGGTGGATTTGATTATACCTTGTTTAATGATTTTTTAAGTCAATATCCTGAATTTTTGCGATTGCTGAGTACGCAAACTGTAATAGTAGGCGTTCTATTTATTCTATTGTATATCTTTTTGACTGGAGGAATTTTGACCCGGTTAAAAAATATGGAAACGGATCTACACCGGTTGGAAAATTTCTGGGCGGGTTGTGGAAAATATTTTTGGAGAATGCTGCGTTTGTTTTTTTATTTTGTGCTCATTCAATTGGGAATTGCTGGATTATTTTTTACCATTTTTAATTGGTTGGTACAGGGAGGATTGGAATACTTTACGAGCGAAGCTGCTATTTTTCAACGCGCCAAAATTTGTTTGTTCTTTTACACCTTCTTTGCACTCTTCTTTTTTATGGTGCATGATTATGCCAAAGTAATGATCGTCAGCAATAATGGTCGCTCGATTTTTCGAGAATTTTGGCGAGCGTTTAAATTCGTGATTAAGCATATAAGAACTACGTTTGGACTTTATCTGCTTTTATTCGCACTCTTTGTTTTGATCAGTAGTTTGTACGGTTTAACAGATGGTCTAATTCATCGGATGGGAATACCGTCTTTGGTTTTGTTTTTGACTGGGCAAGTATATGTGTTGTTGCAAATTGGGTTTAAGCTGATGAATTTGGGAAGTGTGGTGTGGGTAATGAAGAATGTGTTAATGAATGAGTCAATGAAAAATTAGTAATGAAAGAATGAATAATGCCATCTATCGTGTTTTTTAATGAAGAATATTCCCTGCTATCGTGTTTAATGAATTAATGCCCGTAAGCGTGTTTACTAATTTTGAGAATCGTTTTTTATAAAAAAAATTATAACCTATTCCTTTTTTTAAGGCATGTCTCAAACGCATCCAAAGGCGCGATTGAAGAAAGCCAATAGCAAAAAGCCAACAGCTAATAGCAAAATTATGAAAGCCCTTATCGTCGAAGGAGGTGCCCTCCGTACCGTGTTTAGTGCAGGTGTTCTAGATGCCTTTCTGGTCAATCAATTTGATCCGTTTGATTTATATATTGGCGTGTCAGGAGGTTCGATGTCTATGACCTATTTTTTGAGTAAGACCTATCAGGCGACTTATGAGATTACCAAGAAAATTATTGCGGATACCGAATTTATGGGATTGAAAAATATCTTTTCAGAAGAAGGATATATCAATTTAGCTTATCTACAAGAATATGCCGATCGATCTTATCCGTTGGATGTTCCCGGACTAGAAAAAATTTCTCGCCATAAAAAAATAGAAATTGTCGCTACCAATATCGCAGATGGAAAACCCGTCTATCTATGGCCGACCATCCAAAACTGGCGAGACTGTCTAAAAGCCTCTAGTACGCTTCCTTTTCTGACTAAAGGATATTATTGGGTGAATGATTTGAAGTTGATGGATGGCGGCTGGGCCGATCCAATTCCCGCCCGCCGAGCCGTTGAATTAGGAGCCGATCAGATCGTCATTATTCGCTCCCAACCCTTGTCTTATCGCTCAGACTGGCATTATTTCGGTGTCCTCGGTCAGTTTATCAATCGTAATAATCCAGCCATGAAAGACCTCTTTGCACGCGAACATATCGTCTACAACGAAGCCCTCGATTTTCTAAAAGAAGAACATACCGAACAGATCGTACAGATCGCTCCACCGGATTATTTAAAGACCACGGCGTACTCGGCTACGGAAGAAAAATTAACGATTGATTACCGGACTGGATTGGATATGGGACTGCGGTTTATTCAGGAGTATGGGGGTGGGTTTTAAGACGTATGCTAGCTTTTATTAAATATTTTTACTGAAATATTGACTTTAAGCCAATAATAATCGTATTCCTGGCTTAAAGTGCTTAAAAAATGGAGATTGAGCCAGTAATAATTGTATTGGTGGCTTAAAGTTTGGGGGACCAGATCGTACAGATCGCTTCACCTGATTATTTAAAGACCACGGCTTATTCTGCTACGGAAGAAAAATTGACGATTGATTACCGGACTGGATTGGATATGGGATTGCGGTTTATTCAGGAATATGGGGGTGGGTTTTAGTAGATTTTACTTTCGATTTTTGGGTTTTTCAAATCGGTATTCGTTAATATCTATTAAATCATAACCGGTCACGTTCTCTCGAAGTAGTGCTTCTTTAAATCGTTCCGACACGACATAACTAAAAGAGAATTGATCTTTGAGAAGAAAAAAATCAAGTTCTATATTTTTTTCGTCTAAGACTAATTTGCTTAGGTGGATATCATTCATTGAAAATACAGCGGGAGATTTTTCTGCTTGAATATTGCGCTTAACCTTATCATATTCTTCCTTGGAATTTATTTCTAAATCTTTAATTTTTTTCATCTTAGCTACACCATAGAAAAAATCTGATTTTGCAAAATCAATGTATTCATTATTATTAGAATAGAAGTGCAGTAAACTATAATCAAGTCTTTTTCTTCGATAAACTACGGTAGCGGGAAAAACTTGATATTCACAAGTATTTAAATTTTTCCATATTTAAATTAGTTCGGGTTTTATTAGAATGTTATATTTATTATTGAGAGATACGGCAGAGACTATATCTGTCTTCTTCGACTGACCATTGAGGATAAAAGCATCTAAATTCGGTGTAAAGGATAGTGGTTCATTCCTTATTTGCCGGACTGAGTGTGGATCGTTGTAAAGATAGCCATTAGACATTTCTTCGGATTGAGGATAATGTTTTCCGATAATTTTGCCAGATAAGGAGTGTTTAAAGATGTAGTAAGACATTGATAATTTTTTTGTAGCACCTCAATCATATGATCGAGGAATAACGATAATAAATTATTCTAGTTATCGAATTCAGACTGGTAGTCATTCACCTTTATCAAATCAAAACCTGTGGCATTTTCTTGAAGTAGTGCCTCTTTAAATCGTTCTGAAATGATGTAGCCAATGTGCATCAGGTCTTTAAGAATAAGAAAGAAGTCTAAATCTATTTTATCTTCTTTCAATGCTAAATTACTTGGACAAATAAGGTTTGCCATGATCGCATAATCAGGGTTTGGTTCGTTTTGAGGGTTTAAGGTATGCTTAATAAAGTCTTCGTGAGAATTTATTGTTAAATCTTTGATTTTTTCACGTCCAAATCCACGATGAAAGAAGTTTGTTTTTGAAAAATCAATGAACTGATTGTGGTAGTCGTAAAAATGTAATAAACTATAGTCAAGTTTTTTTCTTTTGTAAATAACAGTAGCGGGAAAAATTTGATAATCACAAACATTTAAGTTCTTCCATATTTTAACTAAATCCGTTTTGATTAAAATATTATATTTATTTATGGGAGACATGAAAGAGATCATATCTGTCTTTTTTGATTGACCATTGAGGATGAAAGCGTCTAGGTTTGGTGTGAAAGATAACGGTTCATTCTTTATTTGCCATACTGAATGAAGATCATTGTAAAGATAGCCGTTAGACATTTCGCTAGATTGTGGGAAGTGTTTGCCGATTTTTTCGGGAGATGAAGATTCGTTTAAGATGTAGTAAGACATAGATTTTTATTTGAGGAGATATCTCATAAGATCAAATTCTAAAAAAATGGATAAATCTTTCTAGATAGTAAATTCAGACTGGTAGTCATTCACCTTTATTAAATCAAAACCTGTTGCGTTTTCTTGCAGTAGTGCCTCTTTAAATCGTTCTGAAATGATATAGCCAATACTATACTGACTCTTAAGGATAAGAAAGAAGTCTAAATCTATTTTATCTTCCTTCAATACTAGATTAATGGGACAAATATTTCTTGCCATAATAGCGTAATCAGGATTTGGTTCATTTTGAGGGTTTATAGTATGTTTAATAAAGTCCTCATGGGAGCTGATGGATAAGTCTTTAATTTTTTTACGTCCAAACCCACAATGAAAGAAATTTGTTTTTGAAAAGTCAATAAATTGGTCGTGATAGTCATAAAAATGTAGAAGACTATAATCAAGTTTTTTCCCTCGATACATAACACTTGCTGGAAAAGTCTGATAATCGCAAGTATTTAAATTTTCCCATATTTTTACTAAATCAGTTTTGATCAGAATATTACTTTTACTGCTTGGAGATATGCAAGAAACTATATCTGTTTTTTTAGATTGGCCATTTAGTACAAAAGAATCCAGATTTGGTGTGAAGGATAATCGTTCGTTTCTTATTTCCCATACTGAATGAGGATCATTGTAAAGATAGCCACTAGACATGTCGCTGGATTGCGGGAAGTGTTTGCCGATTTTTTCGGGAGATAAGGATTCTGAAAGGATATAATAGGCCATAAACTTTTCATTGAAGCACCTCAATCTTAAGATTGAGGTGCTTGGGTTATTATTAAATAGCAAAATTAAAAGATTAAATCGTTAATACGAGTGTTAGGATTATTTATTATAATATTTCGTAAATTTTGAACGAATTCTTCTACTTGAGTAAGGGCATCATTATTTGTCATATTTGGGTTTCGATCATTTAGTTCAGTTAAAAATTGTCTAATACGATTACTATAAGCAGGATGACTTCCCAAATGTCTAGTATTACTAACGTTGATACCATTAAAAGGATCACTGGGATGAAAAGCTGAACCATTCTTATTTGCTTTAGCAGCTTTTTGTATTATTGGGTGCTTTCGGATTGCCCACGGGATTATATGATGCGCCTGATGATTCGCTGCTGGTTTTAAAATTGTCCTTAATTGACCTCGATAACCAAAATGTACCACGCCAGCAGCATCGATTGCCCATCTTAAGTGAGCAGTGGTCCCAGTAGCGGTATTTTGCGCAAGCTTTCTAGCATATCTTGCCCCCTGAGATGCCCATCCTGCAAAGGGAATTGCCGCCGCAAAACTCAGGGTAGCATTAACGCCATCTCCTTCAATTGTATAAATGGCCCCATTTATAAGATCGGCAACTTCTCCAGCACCAGGAACAAAACCAACCATATCCAGTCCAATATGAAGGCCATCTAAAAATACATTAAATGTTGCTTGAAGATGTAGCCTACTAGAAGACCAACTTGGGTTATCTCTACTAAGAAAAGCGATCTCTCTGGATATGAAGTATTGTAAAATTATAGGATTCATATCCTCTAAAGCCTCTTCAGAAAGAATGTTTAAGTATTGTTGATCTTGGTTGGTAATACCATAAATTTGGAGATCAATAGCAGTTCCTGCTGCATCCATTAAATTTTCATTGTCACTATTTTCTAGCATTAGAGCTGTGATTTCAGTAGTGAAATCTATTTCAGCTTCTAATAAAAAATCAAGGTTTATTTCTTGTTCGTCAATGTTAAATTGTACAAGTAAAGATTCTATGCTGTTGGCATTGGTAAGCAATTTATTTCTTCTCGCCTCCACCTCTTCAAAAGGCCCCCCATTGATTAAATAATCATTAACTCCTGTTCTAAAATTATCCTTAGAAGGATCTTGTATCCAAGTACTTACGTTTGCAGGCAATGCCCTGTAGAAGTTGTCAAGAATGGAGGGCCCGGCAGAGGTCAATTCAGGATTGGAAGGCAATAGTCTTAGTATTTCTTTTAAAACAAATACCGAGGTTGGATCTGTATCATGTGATTGGAGATAATGATCTAAAACGCCTAGATTAATAATACCTCTTCCTTGGGGTTGTAGATTAAATAGCCTAGTCAACTCTGCTGGACTTAATTGAGCTGCCTCTCCATGATTAGTCAAAAAGTCGATAAATATTTGGATGGATTCCAAAGGGATTTCGTTATCCCCATTTGGACCAAAAATTTCGAGAATTACCTGTATGTAATGAGGATAGCTAAGTATCAATAATAAGCTTGGATTATTGGCATCCCAACCAAACTGTTGCTGGAGAAGCGTTATTAATTCTTGCTCGTTTTGAGTATTAATGATGGTTTGAACAATTGTTGAGTTGTCATTTTCTCTTGGTCTTATTCCTGGATTAGGCGGGTTTACTCCATTCCATAAGTTTAACCAATAACTGTGAAAGATAATCCAGTTCTCACCAGGGATACTTGAAGTTGCTCCGTCACTTCCTGCTTCAGCAGCACCTCCATCTACTTGACCTGTACCACTATTACAGCAAGAAATCTCTACGTGCGTAGCACTTTGGGTTCCATCTTGGTCTTCAGTTTGACAAAAACAATGACTTCCAGATGTAAGAGATAGAGTCCAACTTCCGGTACTACTATTAAAGGTCGCAAAGGTCAGATTTCCCCCTGCAGGACAACACTCTGTTCTTAATGAGGCCTCATCAACCAATTTTTTACCGGTGATAGCTGCTAATTCTTCTAAAATATTATAAATATAGTCTTGGGTGATACTATAGTTATTATCTTTTACAGCAGCATTATATTCAACGGATGTAAAGTTAAAAATAATGGCCTCCTCATCAAGTTGTAAAAATGAAAAAACACTGGTAATTTCATCGTCTTTAATTACGGGAATAGCGACATTAAAAGCTCCAGGATTATGATTCACATAACCGTACTCCCAGTACGGTTTTCCATAGTCCTCCAGAAAATCTTCAAGAAATGGAACTTCTTCCTCTATTTCAAAAAGAATTTGGTTAGCAATTTCAGCTGCTAAAGACATTTCGGTTCGTGTTC
>CAZYAC010000005.1:31520-33578 GCA_964645475.1 uncultured Saprospiraceae bacterium
TCAAAAAGAATTTGGTTAGCAATTTCAGCTGCTAAAGACATTTCGGTTCGTGTTCCTGCTGCTAAATCGTTAAAACTTCTTTCAGAAAATATATCTTCTACTCCAGAAGATGAATAGGTTCTGTTTTTAATGTCAAGTGATAAAGTTTCTGTAGTAACGATTTCATTTTTGCTTTCACTTTCTTCTAAGATTGGATGATCTTTCTTACAAGACATTACCCCAAGTAAAAGGATTAACAATAATAAATTTAATTTTTTCATGGTTGAATTCATGGTTGATTACATCTTTCTCCTTGAGGAACAGGAGAGATGTTTTGATTATGAAATAATAAATGATAAAAAAGAAGGGAATTTGTTAAGCGCACTAACGATGCGACAATAATCAGGAGTTATTTAATGACTTGCAATATTCTTGTTATGAAAAAAAAAACAGGTGAAAAGAATTTATAATGTCACAAGTTGAAAGGTGAAGTTTAGTGTTGGAGATAAATTTAGATGAGAATCATAGCGTATGACTGTCACATAAATTTAAGCAACAGGCTTTTTATTCTGGAAATTACAACTTTAATAGTAATGTGTTTGCATGATATATTTTGTTAATTACCCCAAAAACAACCCCGCCGCAATCCCATCCGCCAATAACCGCCCACGTTTCGTCAAGCGATAAATTCTCCCGTCGCCTTCTGCCTCTCCACGTGCGACCACCGCAGCCATCCCCGTCGCAAATTCTTCCGCAATTTTTTCACCCCAACGCTCCTCCAAAAAAGAAAGATCCACGCCCCATTTGGTACGGAGTGCCGTCATGATATATTCGTTGTACTGGTCGGCCGAAGAGAGTATTTCTTTTTCAAAAACAATAGTCTTATTCTCCATATTTTTTAAATACTTGGCATTATTAGCGACGTTCCATTGTCGAGAGGGCCCATCGAAAGAGTGAGCCGAGGGACCAATACCAAGATAAGGGATGCCCCGCCAGTAATTGGTATTGTGCCGAGCGTGGTGACCGGGTAGACAAAAATTGGAGATTTCGTAATGCTCATATCCGGCAGCTTCCAAAGTATTCATCAGGTAGGTAAATTGTCGAGCGGCTTTGGTTTCGTCCACGGGTAGAGACGTTCCTTTTTTGATAAAATGATCAAGTGCCGTTCCGGGTTCTATGGTCAAGGCATAACAGGAGAGGTGTGGAATTTTCCAGCGGATCAGCTTGTCTACGTTGGCAGCCCACTGCTCGTCGGTGGTAGTCGGTGCTCCGTAGATCAGATCAATACTCAAATTCTGAAAACCAAAATCTTTGGCTAGTTGGATGGACCGTTCAGCTTCTTGCGCATCGTGGGCGCGATTCATATACACGAGATCTTCTTGAAAAAAGGATTGTACCCCGATACTTAATCGATTGATCGGTGAATCCTTTAAGGTTTTTAGTCGTATTTCGGACAAGTCATCTGGATTGGCTTCGAGTGTAATTTCTGCCTCAGGCGTGATGGTAAAATGTTTTTGTAGGGTCGCAAAAATTTCTTCCAGCTCTTCGTCGTTTAGAATAGAGGGCGTACCACCACCGAAGTAGATCGTTTCGATGGTCCCGTCTGGAAGATAATCCACACGACGCTCGATTTCCATGCAAAGCGCAGCTACCATTTCTTTTCGGTATTTTAGCGAAGTAGAAAAGTGAAAATTGCAATAATGACAAGCTTGTTTGCAAAAAGGGATATGGAGATAGATACCGGGCATAGTTTATAAAATAACTCCGCTACAAGCACGGAATCAGTTGCAAAAGTACGGATTCTTTTTTGTTGATTTGTTGAATCGTTGAACTGTTGAATTGATTGTTATGAGAATTGGATTAGGAATAAAAATCTTTTATGTATAAACTTTTTGCAGAACTTAAATTATGTATGGTGCCTTCTTTGTGCCCTCTGCGTCTCTGCGAGACCAATAATAACACGATAAAAAACGCTACGCTCTGTAGACCTCTGCGAGACCCTTTAATATTCCTTCTACTACTATTGCTTTACAGTAGCAGCGGATCTCTCATAGCACAACGTCCCATAACCTTAGACCT
>CAZYAC010000006.1:0-33022 GCA_964645475.1 uncultured Saprospiraceae bacterium
CGATGCTCGATGCAACAGATGCTTGCTCTGACGATGCAGACTTAATTTATTCTTACACGCCTGCTGTACCAAATTTTGTTTGTGGTGCGAATGGTTATGCAATTACAGAAGTATTCTTAACAGTTACGGATGATTGTGGAAATGCTAATACAGTGGAGGTTCATTTTAAACTGAAAAATAATTTCCCGCCAACGATTGCTGATCTGCCAACTAAGACCATTCAGTGTGGAGCGCCTGTGAATTTTGATACTCCTGTCGTTAGTAACGCTTGCGGTAATACGAACGTTACTTTTGTGGATAGTGTAGAACCAGGTACTTGTCCAGCGATTAGTGTCAACATTCGAACCTTTACGGTAACAGATGGATGTGGTAACGCAAGTACAGCTCAGCAAATGATTGTAGAAGAGGATACAGAAGCACCCGTTGCACCTGCCGCACCTGCGGATGTAACGGTTAGTTGTGCAACAGATATTCCTGCGCCAGTTAGCTTGACAGCTATGGATAATTGTAGTGGAGCTATTACAGCAAATCCAACACCTAATATTACGCCAGGTGCTTGTGCTGATCAATTTGTAATGGTTCGTACTTGGACTTTCGATGATGGTTGTAATACAAGTTCTGTATCACAAATTATTACGGTAAATGATGATATTGCCCCGGTGTTTACTTTTGTTCCCGCGAATTCTACTGGCGAGTGTAGTATGCCAGTAGTATTTGACGATGCCGTAGCAACTGATAATTGCAATGGAATGGTTACCATCACTTTTGTAGATGATACCAATAATACAGATCCATGTAATATTACGGTTACCCGTACGTGGACGGCTACCGATGAATGTGGTAATGCTAGTACTGCTTCGGCAATTATGTCTCTTAGCGATACTCAGCCTCCTGTAGCTAGTAATGTTCCAATGGATATGACGATTGATTGTGGTGCTACCCCGGCATTTGGAATGCCATCCTTTACTGATAACTGTGATACAGATGTAACGGTAGTCATCTCAAATGCCACCGTTGATGGGGACTGTGACGGTGAAACGATTTACACTCGTACGTGGACAGCTACCGATGAATGTGATAATACGACCGTCATTACGCAAACTATTTCTACAGAGGATACCGAAGGCCCAGTGTTTGTATCCGTTCCAGGAGGTACTTTTAATTGTAACGGAAGTTTTGATGATCCAGTAGTAACAGATAATTGTAGCAGCTTTACCCTCACTTTTGTAGACGATACCAATGGAATGGGTTGTGACCAAACGATCACTCGTACTTATACCGCTACCGATGATTGTGGAAATTCCACGATGGCAACAGCAACGTTGACCATTGTCGACAATGAAGCACCCGTATTCACCGATGTACCTGGTACGTTGGATGTAAATTGTAATGAGATTCCAGAATTTACACCACCTACGGCTGTAGATAACTGTGGAGACGTAGCGTTGACTTTTGTAGAGACAGAATCTGGAGAATTATGTGACGAAGGATTTTCTCGCAAGAGAGTATGGACGGCTACAGATATTTGTGGAAATACCTCAACGGTAGAAACAGCTATTTGGGTCAATAAAGATGATACACCTCCTGTATTTACAAATGTGCCAGGAACACTGGATGTAAATTGTAATGAGATTCCAGAATTTACTGCACCAACGGTAGAAGATGATTGTAGTGGGGTTACCTTAACCTTTGTAGAGACAGAATCTGGAGAATTATGTGATGAAGGATTTTCTCGTAAGAGAGTATGGACAGCCACAGATGGTTGTGGAAATACCTCAACGGTAGAAACGGCTATATGGGTGAACAGAGATAATAACGCTCCGGTATTCACGTTCGTACCTGAGACGGAAATGATCAACTGTTCCGAATTCCCACCGACCTTTGGTAATGTAGTAGTAGAAGATGATTGTAGCGGAGTGACGGTTACCTTTGCTGATGACTTTGTTTTCGGTGATGAGAATAGTTGCGACAACGGAGAAAATTTTGATTACCGTCGTACGTGGACGGCTACAGATGGTTGTGGAAACACTTCTACTGCCGAGCAGAAGTTCTGGGTAATGGCTAGTCCACCTAATGCAACGATTAGCGGTGCTTTAATGACGGAAGAACATGAGATGACGGATAACGTCATGATGACCTTAGAAAGTTCAAATGCTATAAACTTCACTCAGTTATCTTTAGACGGTAACTTCATGTTCCCTGTATTTTTGGATCAAAATTATGAGCTAACACCAGAAAGAGATGATGATTTACTTAATGGTATTACCACTTATGATTTGGTATTATTAGGTCGTTATTTATTAGAAATAGAAGCACTGGATAGTCCTTATAAGCTAATTGCTGCAGATATTAATAATAGTGGAAGTGTGACCACTTTGGACATGATTGCACTACGACGTTTGATTTTGCATATCGATGAATCAATTGAGAATAATACTTCTTGGAGATTTGTGGAGCACGAATATGTATTCCCTGATCCAACCAATCCTTTTGCGAGTACTTTCCCAGAATCTTCAAACTTCAATGGAATTACAGAGAGTCAGATTGCTGATTTTGTGGCCATCAAAGTAGGTGACTTGAATGGTAGTGCAGCTCCGAATCAACTAGCTGCTGGCGACACTCGTAGTTCGGATGGAGATTTGGTATTCCAATTGGATGATGCCCAATTAACAACTGGCGAACAATATGAAGTAGCATTCAAAGCAAGTGATTTTGCAGCGGTAGAAGGTTACCAGTATACACTGAATTTTGTTGGCTTAGAAATAGTAGATGTTAAAGCAGGTGCTTTACGCAGTTTGACAGCAAACAACTTTGGTATGACGAATCTAGATAGAGGAATCTTAACCACGAGTTGGAATGCACAAACTGCGCAAACGATAGCAGACGATGAAGTTCTATTCACTTTAGTGGTGGAAGCAACCGAAGCGATTCAGTTGAGCAAAGCATTACGGGTAAGTTCTGATTTGACACCTGCCGAAGGATACAGCGAGACGAGTGATAAATTAGCCGTCAGTCTACGTTTTGGCGAAGAAGGCGTAATTGGTTCAGAGGCATTTACCTTGTATCAGAACCGTCCAAATCCATTTGCCTCTGAGACGACGATCAGCTTCAACTTACCAGAAGCAATGGATGCGACGTTAACCATCTATGATGTATCTGGTCGGGTCCTAAAGCAAGTAACTCGTAATTACGCTGCCGGTTATAATGAAGAATTGATTGAGCGTAACGAACTGAGTGCTACTGGTGTATTGTACTACCAGTTAGAAACAGCAACTGAAACAGCCACCAGAAAAATGATTTTGGTGAAATAATTAGTAAAGAAGAAATTATCTGTCCTTGGACAGATAGTGAAAATATTAAGTGGCTATCCCGTTTAGGCAGGGTAGCCACTTTTTTTTGATAGAATGATGACTTTTTTGTTTTTTTCCGTCTAAATTTTAGAAAAAAGTTATTTTTAATAAAAATATATTGAATATTTATATACTTTTTAATATCTTTATCTTTCCAACACATCTCATCTTTCCCCTCAAACTGTAATTTTTTCACTTGCAAAATTAAACTTGCTACTTACAGGCAATTTTATTATTTGGACGAATAGAGCTTTGGTAAGTAAGTAGGATCATCTACTTAATTACTCAAAATTCTTGTAGTATCCTTGATATTATAAAAAACACTCTTTTTATACCAAACTTACAAATTCACTATTGTTATGAAAAAGAACTACATAATCAGAATAGCGAAAGATCGTATACTCTGTATTTTATGCCTCCTCTTTTCCTTTACTAGCCTTACACAAGCTCAACTATCAATTACATGTGTGCCAGGGTTCCCAATTACCTGTGAAACAGATGTTATTTTGAATGTCGATGCACCTTTTGTCTTCTCACCTTCTTGTAACGTTTCTCCTGGAGCCGTTACCGTGAGTGGACCCGTTTTAGATGGTCCGTTAGGTTGCCCTGGATCAACTTACACTTATACTTATACGGTAGTGGATGATTGTGGTGCAAGTGACTCTTGTGAGCAAACCTTTACGATAGCAAACCAGGTAGGACCATCGATCATTAGTTGTCCGGCGAATCAAACTGCTTCTTGCAGTTTCAACGTTTTTCCACAACCTCATCTCGTAGAAGTTCAGACACCTTGTGGTCTAGCAGCGGATATCGAGGTGGTAGGACCACAGGTATTCGGTCCAGCAGAATGTTCTGGGACTCAATATATTTATACTTACATTGCCACTGACATATGTGGACGTAGCGCACAATGCCAACAGGTTTATACTTTATCCAATGAAGGACCAGAGTTTGTTTGTCCTCCAGATATTTGTGTTTTAGATTGTCCGGCAGATGGAGATATGATTGCCACTCAGTTTGACGCTTTTGCCAGCCAAGCAACGATTATTAATCCTTGTGGGAATGAGTCTACCGTGACAAATAATTTTAGCCCCAATAATTTTATTAATGCTAATTGTGGTAACGGTCTGATTGCTTACGAAAACGCAACCCAATATCAAATAGTTACTTTTACAGCAGTAGATGCTTGTTTTGGATTTACCAATTGTACTGCCTTAGTAGTGGTAGTTGACAATGAGCCACCAGTGGTTACAGGAGCACCACAACTAGGAATTGCAGAATGTAGTGATCGTTCTCAAGTTGATTACGATACTTGGGTTCAAAATACCTTAAATAATATGTCTGCTACCGATGCTTGTAGCAATGTTACTTGGTCTTATACTCCTCAGACCCCGACAGAAATTTGTGGTCTCAACGGCTACGCTATAACCCATGTATCCTTTAGTGCTACAGACGATTGTGGAAATAGTACTACCCTAGATGCGCATTTTAAATTAAAAAACAATTTTCCACCTGAATTTGTAGACCTCATTCCAAATATAGAAATAAATTGTGGAGATCCTGCCAACTTTATTGAACCATCCATTCAAAATGCCTGTGGTAATACCACGGTAACATCTGTCGATAGTACGCTGCCAGGTGGTTGTAGTGGTGAACCAATATTAGTAAGAACTTATACCGTTACAGATGGTTGTGGAGCTTCCAGTACGGCCGTTCAAACAATCACGGTGGTTGACAACACGGCTCCGGTATTTACAAATGTACCGGGACCGGTTACCGTAGGATGTGGCGAGCCAATTATTTTTGTAGAACCGACGGCTACCGATGATTGTAGCGAACCTGTTACCATTACTTTTAATGAGTATACGGTTGGAACTCCAGGATGTATGAATGGTACACAAACGAATAGAGATTGGACGGCAACGGATGATTGTGGAAATTCGTCAACTGTTACGACTATAGTTATCCAAGCGGGAGATAATACACCACCCGTATTTACAAATGTACCGGGACCGGTTACCGTAGGATGTGGCGAGCCAATTATTTTTGTAGAACCGACGGCTACCGATGATTGTAGCGAACCTGTTACCATTACTTTTAATGAGTATACGGTTGGAACTCCAGGATGTATGAATGGTACACAAACGAATAGAGATTGGACGGCAACGGATGATTGTGGAAATTCGTCAACTGTTACGACTATAGTTATCCAAGCGGGAGATGATACACCGCCCGTCTTTACCTTTGTACCGGAGACACCGGATGTGGGATGTGGAAATATTCCAGCTTTTGAAGAGCCCATAGCGGTTGATGACTGTGGTAATGTCTCGCTTACTTTTGTAGAATATCAATCCCCTGGAACTATCTGTGAAGATGGTTATTCTTTAAAGCGAGATTGGACGGCTACAGATGATTGTGGTAATACTTCAACCGTAACAACAGCTATTTGGGTAAATGCAGATGATACGCCACCTGTCTTTACCTTTGTACCGGAGACACCGGATGTAGGATGTGGAAATATTCCAGCTTTTGAGGAACCCATAGCGGTTGATGATTGTGGTAACGTCTCGCTTACTTTTGTAGAATATCAATCCCCTGGAACTATCTGTGAAGATGGTTATTCTTTAAAGCGAGATTGGACGGCTACGGATGATTGTGGTAATGCTACAACCGTTACAACAGCCATCTGGGTAAATGCAGATAATACGCCACCCATCTTTACCTTTGTACCGGAGACACCGGATGTAGGATGTAATAATATTCCTGATTTTGTGATCCCAACGGCAGAGGATGATTGCGGTAATGTGACGATTACTTTTGTAGAATATCAATCTCCTCCAAACGGAGTTGAATGTGTAGACGGAATTGCGCGTAAGCGGGACTGGACGGCTACGGATGATTGTGGTAACGCTTCTACCGTAACCACAACTATCTGGATTAATGAATATGAAACTAGTACTACAACGGCTAATGTTTCAGGAATGATTACAAATGCGGCCGATGAAATTATTGATGAAGTATATGTCATGGTAGAGGGTAGTGCGAACTCAGGAATGATGGGAGATATGACAACGGATGAATCAGGAGCATATAATTTCGATCTTGATTTGGGAGAAAATTATACCATTACTCCAGCAAGGAGTGGTGATATTATGAACGGAATCTCGACAATGGATTTAATTTTAATGGGACAATATTTATTAGAGGTGCAGCCCTTAGATTCTCCTTACAAAATAATCGCTGCCGATATTAATAATTCTGGTTCCGTAACTTTAACGGATATGATCGCACTTCGTCGATTAATTTTGAGAATTGATGAAACCTTAATCAATAATTCTTCTTGGCGTTTTGTGGATGCGGACTATGCGTTCAATAATCCTACCAATCCTTTTGAAAGTACCTTCCCAGAAGTGGCTAATATTAATGGACTTAATGGGACAACACAACAAGATTTTATTGGAATCAAAGTGGGAGATTTGAATGGCTCCGCAGTACCTAACGCATTGCTTAGCGGAGATACTCGTACTGACCGTTCTACGCAACATTTTCTGGCCACAGACGCTCGTATAGAAAAGGATGAGACAAAAATCATGGAAGTGAAAGCGAAGGACTTTACTGCATTGTTAGGATATCAAATGACCTTGGAGTTTGATCCGGCAAAAATGGAAATCGTTGAGATTATACCAGGAGCACTTAGAGGATTAACGGATGAAAATTTCGGTATCCAAAATCAAGCAGAAGGAGTCATTACTACTAGCTGGAATACGACGCATGGTCTTAGTCTAGAGGACGAAGCAGTGCTTTTTAGTGTGATCGTAAAAGCTAATGAAGCGCTAATGCTGAGCGAAGAACTACGGTCCACTTCTCAGGTAACAAGTGCCGAAGCTTATAGCGAAATCCACGGAGTTATGCATTCCAATTTATTATTTGAAAATCTTAAAGGTTTCGAAAAAGATCGCTTTGCTTTATATCAAAACTATCCGAATCCATTTGAGGTGACGACGAAAGTTGGATTTTATTTGGACAAAGCCGGTGATGCTACACTCACTGTATATGATATGGACGGTAAAATTCGCTATCGTGAAAATGGTAGTTATGGAAATGGGTATCATGAGATTACCCTTGGCGCAGAACAATTGGGCGAAGCAGGTATGTTGTATTACCAATTAAATGCTACTGATCGAAAACCACAAATTAAAAAGATGGTTTGGATTAAATTATAACAATAATAAAGAGTCGTATGAATTTCAACCCGCCAAAACGTAAGTTTTGGTGGGCTTTTTATTTTAAAAAAAATTAGGGAAATTAAAATCTTTGTTTTATCTTTGTAAAACAAGGATTAAAAAATAATTTCCTTTTGTACTGATTTTATAAAACCAAGTGAAAGACCACCAAATCTAAACCAAGTCTCTTCTGACTGTCGACCATTCCGGTACGGTTTTAATTTCAAATCTTTCCAATTCAACTTTCCATGAACACAAACGAAACCTGATGTTTTGTTTGTAATGCTTTTGTCCCGACTGCGGAAAGATGATCTCGTAAAAGGTACTCTTTTCGAAACCAGTAATTTATTTACATACTAAGTGAAAACTTCCTTTCGTAAGAAGTTTTTAAATCTTTTATGGTTGGTTAGTGAATTTACCATCACTGCCATTTCCAAGTTATGTAATAGTTTAGCTGATTAGTAGTAACAACTAGTCGGCCTTAAACGTCTATGTCTTGTTCAAAAGCTGCCTTAGAATTCATTCTCTTACTTAAATTTTTAATAACCTTAAAACAATTATTATGAACAAACTACAACGTTTCAATTGCCAAAAAAGCAATTGGGCAAAACTAAATCTGCAATGGCCGATTACGCTATTTCTGATTTTGTTTTGTATGCCCATATTGTTTGGACAACAAACTTTGAAAGGTAAAAAAATTAGTTATTCCCATCCAGAATTAGCTACTACTTTTAATGCCTATGAAGTTCATGAACTGGAAATGGCCCAATTAGCCGGTTTAACCAACGGAACAGAACAAGAGGAATTACTCTTTAACCTTGATCTCGGAATTCATAGCTGGCAAGTAAACCTAGTAAGTAATCCTTTAATTGCACCGGGGCTTAAAACAACAGTCTTAACAGACAATGGAGTAGAGTATCGGGATATTAATCGCACCTACACCTACAAAGGATATGTAAATGGAGATCCGGATTCTAAAGTTCGAATGTCTATCTATGATGATCGGATTATTGGTATGATTAAAACCAATGACGATGAATACTTTATTGAGCAATTAGCTACTTTATTAGATGATAATATTGTCAGTCCAAACCAATATGTAGTGTACAAGATCGCGGATGTCGTACCTGATCCTTCCCTTCGTTGCGGAGGGGTAAAGGCACATTCCAAAAGCGGCCACCAAGAACATCTGCAGGGTAATCAGTCTGGTGGTGGTGGATCTAGTGGATCTATTCTTATGGCTTGTATGGAAGTTGACTTTGCATTAGCAGCTGCGAATGATATGGTCGTTAGATTTGGAACTGTGGCGGCTGTACAAACAGAAATTTTGGATATTACCAATATGATGGAAGCATTATATGATGACTTTACCCTTAACTATATTGTAAGTGAAATAGTTATTGCTGCTACACTGGCTGCTGATCCTTGGACCCGAAGTCAGCAGATGGACGAATTATTAGATGAGACAGATCCTCCTTTTGATGGGCTTCCAGGTTTTGAGCCTTGGGCCGCTGCTGGATTTGCTAATCCTCATGATATTGGGCAATTATGGGTAAATCGTGATGTAATCAGTGATTCGAGTGGTAGTGGTTTAATTGGTCGTGCGGGTGGACTCGGTGTGGTTTGTACACCACAGCAATACAATGTCTGCGAATATTTTACAACAAGTATGAATGGTTTACGTTCCTTAAGCGCACACGAAAATGGACATTTATGGGATGGAGAACACGGTTTAGCCACTGCTGGTGTGACTATTATGTCTGCCATTATAGCACAAAATGCTACTGATTGGGCTGCTGGCAACATCACCCAGATGCAAGCACACATCGACTCTCGTACTTGCTTAGGTGCTTGTAGTTGTGATATCGCAATCACTGGTTCTGCTTCTACGGACGTTTCTTGTGCGGGAACAGATGATGGAACCATTACGATCACCGCTACTAGTGTTGAGCCAATTACTTATTCTATAGCTGGACCAAATGGTCTCGCACCGGTAGTAACCAATACGACAGGTATATTTACCGGATTAGCGCCAGGTAATTATATTGCCCGTGCAGAACTTACTTCGGATCCAACCTGTAGTGAGGTAGTTGATATAGAGGTGTTGAATGGACCGTGTGATATTTCTATCGACGGAGTTACTGCTGTAGACGAATCATGCGATGGTGCCGCGGATGGCGGTATTACAGCTGTTGCTTCTTATTGTGGAACATTCACCTATACACTCACTGGTCCTAACGGCCCTGCTGTGGTAGGTACCAACACCACTGGAATTTTTACAGGTTTAGCCGACGGCACCTACGTTATTACCGCCACAAGCGATACGGACGCAACTTGTTCCACTATGGTTAGTGCAGAAGTTATGCCTGGCCCAATGTTATTGATTAATTGTTCTAATATACTGGATCAAAATTTAACTTGTCGAGCAGATCTACCTCCAGTAGATTTTAATTTACCCATTATAATAGACTCATGTGGTGATATAACACTTTCTGCGCTTACCATTATCCCTGGTAATTCAGGCTGTCCCGGTGATGAAATTACTATTACTAGAACTTACTTTGTTCAGGATGATGGAGGAAATATGGCTCAGTGTATGCAAACCTTCACGGTCCTCAGCGACGATGGACCAGTTATTACTTTCTGTCCTGCTAATATTACGCTAGAATGTGGAGAGGATACTAGTGAAGCAACGCTAGGATCTGCGACCGCTACGGCTGATTGTTCGGCTCCTACTATAACTTCTGCCGATGTGGTAACACCGGGTTGTGGCACAACCAGTGTTATTGTTAGAACATGGACGGCCACAGATTTTTGTAATCGTACCGCTACTTGTTCGCAGACAATTACGGTTGTAGACAACCTACTTCCAGTCATCACTTGTCCTGCTAGTATTACGGTAGAGTGTGATCAAGATACCACTCCTGGAGGTGGAGTTACTGGGGTAGCTACTGCTACAGATGTTTGTGACCCTGCGCCTGTCATTAGTTCTTCTGATTTTATCATTCCGGGTGATTGTGTCAATGAATTTACCATCGAAAGAACTTGGGTGGCCACAGACGCCTGTGGAAATAGTTCTAGTTGTACACAGACAATTTTTGTTCAAGATACAACCGACCCAGTCATTACTTGTCCTGCAGATGTGACGATCGAATGTGATGTAGATCGTTCACCTGCCACCAATGGTACCGCTACGGCTACGGATAATTGTACGGCAGATGCAGACATCATCATTGTATTTAACGATGTGATCATTCCTGGTCCATGTGCCAATACCTTTACCATCGAAAGAACGTGGACGGCAACCGATGAATGTGATTTATTCTCTACCTGTCTTCAGACGATTAATGTGGAAGATACCACGGCTCCAGTTGCGCCTGATCCGCCAGCCGATATTACCGTGCAGTGTCCGCAGGACATTCCTGTCCCAATGACACTGACAGCGATGGATAATTGTGCGGGGCCGATTACCGTTTTACCTACCAGTGAAATTACTAATCAACAATGTGCAACTAGATTTACTTTCACCTATACTTGGACCTTTGATGATGGTTGTGGAAATGTCACCGCTATTTCTCAGGTAATTCAGGTAATAGATACTGCACCATTAGTGATTACTAGTTCACCACTAAATCAGGTAGTAGACTGTCAAGTAAACGTTATGCCTCAAGAACACTTAGTAGAGGCGATGTCTCCTTGTGGAAATCCAACAACGATTACTTCTTCTATTTCTGATCCAATTGGTACGTTAGGATGTAACGGAACCCGTTATATTATTACCTATACCGTTTCTGATGACTGTGGTCGAGTAGTGACAACCACTCAGACTTACACCATCCAAAATGATGGACCGGAGATTCTTTGTGGTAATGAAATATGTTATCTACCATGTAGTGTAAGTGGGGATGATTTAGTAACCATTTTCAACGAATTTGCGGATATAGCGGTCGTCCTTAATTCTTGTGAAGAAGCAGTAACTACGGTTACGAATAATTTTAATCCAAACTCATTGGGAGCTTGTGGTGATGTGACGATTGTAACCTTTACCGCTACCGATGCATGTGGTCGAACAGGTAATTGTACGGTTCCAGTAATCGTAGTAGATGATGAGGCTCCAACGGTAAGTGGTCCTGTAACATCTGCCATTCGCGAGTGTGATGACATTACTGGTTTGCAGTATATCAGCTGGATCAATAATTCTATTGCCAGTCTGAACGCTACGGATAATTGTGGGGAAGTTAGCGTAAGCTACGAGCCATTAATGCCGAATACTACTTTTGAAGAAGGAAATCCTTACGCAAGAACGGAAGTTACCTTCACCTTCTCAGATGAATGTGGCAATGATTTAGCAGTACCTGGATTATTTAAATTGAAAAATAATCACCCACCGACGTTCATTGGTGAGTTGGAAGATCAGATGATTATTTGTCCTGCTATGCCTCAATTTGATACGCCTGTATTTGTTCATGGATGTGGAGGTGCTACCCTAACTTTCAGTGATGATAATAGTGGTGGTTCTTGTCCCGGTGGTTATACGGTGACGCGTACTTGGACCGTGACAGATGGTATAGGTGCTGCTTCAACTATTCAGCAAACTATTTTTGTGATGGGTAGTAATACACAATTGTCAACGGTAGCTGGTCTGATTATTACTGAAATGGATGAACCAGTAGAAGATGTAAGGGTAGCATTAAATTATAGCGGTACCAACTTTGCGCAAGAAGAAATGACTGCGGAGGACGGTTTGTATGATTTTGCTACACCGACCAACAACGACTATGAAATTCAACCAAATCGTAATGATGATCCATTAAATGGAGTAACTACTTATGATTTGATTTTGATGGGACAACATCTCTTGGATATTCAGCAGTTAAATTCTCCTTACCAGATGATTGCGGCGGACGTTAATAAGTCCGGTAATATTACATTGCTAGATATGATTGACTTACGACGGTTGATCTTGCATGTTGATGAAGAATTTAGTAATAATACTTCTTGGAGATTTGTGGATGCAGCTTATGAATTTGCCAATGAAACAAATCCATTTGCAGAAACATTCCCCGAGGCTTCTATGATCAATAATCTGATAGGTGAATCGGCTGCTGATTTTATCGCTGTTAAGATTGGTGATTTAAATAATTCAGCCGTACCTAATGCGCTATTTAATGGAGATACTCGTAGCGATCGAGTGACACAACATTTGTTAGCCACAGATATACGAATTGAAAAAGGAGAAACAAAAGTCCTAGAGGTGAAGGCAAAAGATTTTACTGCATTATTAGGATATCAGATGAGCTTGGAATTTGATCCGGCAAAACTGGAAATCTTGGAAATCATTCCTGATGGACTTCGAGACCTGACTGATGAAAACTTTGGTTTCCAACAGCAAGATGAAGGAATTATTACTACCAGTTGGAATACAAATCATAGTCTTAGTCTTAAAGATGGAACCGTACTTTTTAAAGTAGTGATAAAGGCTAACGAAACGATAAGGATGAGTGACGTGCTACGGTCAAGCTCAAAGTTAACTCCTGCTGAGGCTTATAGTGAAATTCATGGTATAATGCATTCGGAACTTGTTTTTGATCAAGCGAAAGGTTTTGAAAAAGATCGTTTTGCCTTGTATCAAAACTATCCAAATCCATTTGAGCATACCACTAGTATTGGATTTTATTTGGACAAAGCCGGTGATGCTACGCTTTCTGTATATGATATGAATGGTAAAATTCGCTACATTGAAAATGGTAATTATGACAAAGGATACCATGAAATTACGCTTAGTCGAGAACAATTAGGAGGAGCAGGAATTTTATATTATCAATTAAATGTTACTGATCGAAAACCACAAATTAAAAAGATGGTTTGCATTCAATTATAATAAAAGTTCTGATAAGCATTCTGCATATAGACTCTATTAACTGGAAAAAGATCGTAGCATTGCTACTGAGAAGATTCTTTGTTAAATATAAATCTATCTGTAGTTGAAATATGTGATAGGAAAAGCCATTGATTGGATTATCAATCAATGGCTTTCTTTCTCTGAAGATTTAATCTAACTGTTGAAATAACAGTAGGGTTATTATTTGTGTAGGCCTCTTTTCCTTCGGGAGAAGGGGCTTTTTTAGTGACTTAAAGTAAAATGATTTCCCTAAAAATCTATTCGAGTGGCATTGGTCGCTACCGTGATGGGTTCCATGATTTCAACACTTTCATTTGCCAGTATACGTCGATCACCTTTATAGGTGACGTATAGTTGTAACTTATAGTTACCTGGCCTTTCATAGATATGAGAATCGGTTCGTTGGTTAAGTACGCGACGGATACCATCTCCAAAATCGAGTAGGTATTCTGCATTTTGATTAAAATTTTCTACTTCAAAAAGTACAGGAGTATGAGCTTCGCGTGGACCGCCAATATGAAGTTGTTTGCCTTTGATAAGTTCATTTTTAACGGGCAAGGGTAGTGGTAATTTTTTTCTGGTGTCATCCGAGCGGTTATCATCAATTGATTCCTTGTAAATAGGGTTGCCTGCAGTTTCATTTTTTTTGAATGTCATACTATCTAGTATAACCATAAAGCCAAGAATGCCAAAAACAAGAATGCTCCAGATCAGCACTTTTTCGGCCGATTTTGGGTTGAATCTAAATGAAATTTTTCGAATTTTTTTATGCTCTTTTTTTAAGTCTGTCATGTGGGGATTTATATAGTGTTGTGTGTTAATAAGGAACAAAAATTAAGCCATACGCTTTGTCGTTTAGTGTTATTATGAGGAATAAAAACTTGCAAATTAATAAAGCAGATGCTCTATTAATTATTATAAATTTAGAAATTAGTGGGGTTATGATTTCATGTTGCCTTTTTGAGTGAAGTACAATAAGAAAGTGGAGTGTAGTAAATATATAGAATATTCTACATATAAGCAAAATAAAAGACAATTAAATTATAAAATTTAATAATATTACTTTAGCGCTAGTGTTGAAGTAGGTGTTTCACCAGGTAATAGAAGCCATAAATTACCATAATGATGTAGACGACTTGCCTGTCTTCGGCCTTCATAGCCCACACCAGTATAAAGGTCAACATGGCCAGGACCTTTGATGGCTCCACCGATATCTTGTGCTACTACCAGACGGTATTCGTGGGATATCACTTTATTTTTATTATCTATAATAGGAATGCTGGCCAATAAAATACTTCCCATTGGAATGTAGCGGGTGTCCACAGCGATAGAATGCATTTTAGTTAGTGGAACTAATCCTGCCCCTTTGGGTTTTGAATTAACTGGTTTGAAGAAGACATAAGAAGGATTGCTAAATAAAATTTTGTGTGCTTTTTGGGGATGCTCATGTAAAAATTTTTTTATAAACGGGAAAGAAACATGTTGTGATGTAGTCAGTCCTTTTTTTATCATATATCTTCCAATACTAGCATAAGATTTTCGGTTAGAACCAGTGAAGGCAAACAATTCCTGTGTCCCATCTTCATATTCTACAATTCCAGACCCTTGAACTTGCATGACATAGATATCGATCAAGTTTTTTGCATAAGCAAGCTCTAAATTTCTTCCTCTTAGAACCAAGTCCCCATCAATTTCTTTTCGAGAGGGTAATTTTCCTTGCCAATCTTGTGGAAAGGAATAAAGAGGGTAAGGAAATTCTTTAGATTGTATACGGCTTACTGGTAAGACGGGAGTGTAATAACCTGTGAAATGAACGTTTCCTCGTTGATCTTGCCCCTTTATTTTATAAGCATTCAGCTGATGGATGATCTCGGTAAGGTCCTCACTGTCTTTTGCTTTTAGAAGGATATCCGCTGTTTTTTGCAATTGTTCATTGGAAACGATTAGATTTCCTACTTTTTGCGGAGTCTTTCGTTTTTTATATTTTAATAATCTTTTTTGCTGCTCTAAGGCAGTTCGCACCGGTTCCGTTATTTCTGGAAAATGAGCGGTGCTTATTGCTTGAGCAGAATAAAGTTCACTTTGTAAAGGAGCGGTTTGTTTTTTACCATTGGAAGAAAAATCATGATCGACTGCAAAAGGCGACACCTTATCCATTTCACTTTGTGAGGATAAATCTTGTTCCATTGGCGGATAGTAACAGCTGTTAGCTATTACACCTGCTAGGGATAGCAGAGACAATAAAATCTTGTTCATGGGTCAGAATGCTTTATATATGTCTTTCTTTGGTTTCTGAGGTTGCTCGGTCGTTTCAGTGTATTTTTGGGTATTTCCCAAAATCGGCGCAAAGATAAGTTATTTCATTAAATAAGTCAATAATATGTTTTGCGTTTGCCTTTCTAAACGATTTGTTCGACAAAATGTTCTACCATAAATAGGGTAATTATCCATTATGTTAAGATTTCAAGCCTATTTTGACCGCTTTTCTTACGGTAATATTTCGGTTTAGTCTAATATTTCATTAAATTTACTTTTGTGTAAAAAGGCCCTTTATTTTACCATTAAAGCAGAAAAATTCTCAATTTTATCTAAAAAACTGCTTTTAATTTTCCCTTTTCCTTTATTGTAATGACTGAATACAATATTTCAACCCCGAAATATTGCTTAACCATATTACCTTTTATCGAAACAAAAAGAACATGATTTTACCTTACTTACGACCTTATCTGCGGTATTACCGCTTTTTTAATTTACTGTTGATTTGCTCTTTTATTATCTTTTTAGCAACAAAGGCCCAAGCTCAGCCAGCAGGCTTTGCGGATGTACCTTTTACTACCGATTTTTCGATGGCAGTGGGAATGACATTTGACGACAACGGTCGGATGTACGTTTGGGAGCGCAATGGTAAAGTATGGATCGTTGAGAATGGAGTTAAATCATCACAACCACTTATTGATATTAGCGACGAAGTCGGGGGATGGCGTGATTTTGGACTATTGGGCTTTGCACTAGACCCTGATTTTTTATCAAACGGATATATCTATCTTTGTTATGTCGTGGATCGTCACCATTTGTTAAATGCAGGCACTCCTCAATATAATCCTAACACCAATGAATATTTCGCTGCGACTATTGGCCGGATTACCCGTTATCAAGCTGAATCAAATAACAATTTTAATACCGTCAATTATAATTCTCGACAGGTGCTGGTTGGTGCGACTCCCAATAGTGGACCACCAATACTGCATCAATCCCACGGTACAGGATCTATCGTTTTTGGAACCGACGGAACGCTGCTAGCCAGCTTTGGTGATGGGGCCAGCTACTCTTCAGTTGATGAAGGTTCCGCTTCTGAAACCTACTGGCAACAAGGTTTGGATGATGGTATTATTACCGCAAGTCAAAATGTGGGTGCCTACCGTTGTCAGCAACTAAGTTCCTTAAGCGGAAAACTGATCAGAATCGATCCTGCCACTGGAAATGGTATTCCAAGCAACCCTTATTACCAAGGTGGTAATCCAGGCTCTACCCAATCTAAAATTTGGGCCGTAGGATTACGTAATCCTTGCCGAATGAGTTTACAACCTGAAACCGGAAGCCATAATCCAGCAGACGGTAACCCTGGCGTTTTATTTATTGGTGATGTAGGCTGGGGGAGTAGAGAAGAATTAAATATTGTAGATGCACCAGGGCAAAATTTTGGTTGGCCGAAATTTGAAGGTATGACAAATCAACCAGGTTATAATAATAATAGTTTTGCTCCACCGACTCACGAACGACCTAAGTTGGATTGGCGTAATTCTACCCCGAGAGGATTGATTAATGGTTCTATTGTTAACGTAGGTTCCAGTCAACTTCCAGGTCCAAGTTTCCAAGGTAATTGCTCGATCGGTGGAACGTGGTACATCGGAAATGATTTTCCTGCTAATTATCAAAATTCTTATTTTCATGCTGATTATGGTGCCGACTGGATCAAACAAATAAAGTTTGATAACAATAATGATCCTATCAGTGTAAGTAATTTTATTGAAGGCGTTCAAGGCGTAGTCTTTGTGGCTACTTCACCTATTGATGGCAGTTTGTATTACCTAGCTAGTGCTGCTGGAAACAATAACCCCAACATGAATACCGTCCGTAAAATTTCCTATACCGGAGGAAATTTACCTCCTGTTGCTGTTGCTTCCTCGGACGTACTTTTTGGAACGGGACCGCTGACTGTTCAGTTTTTTGGAGATCAGAGTTATGATCCCGATAATGATAATTTAACCTATACTTGGGATTTTGGAGATGGTACTGGCAACAGTAATGAAGTCAATCCTAGTCATACTTTTAATACCAATGCTTCCGGCCCAGTTTCTTTTAATGTCCGTCTAACAGTTCAAGATAATGGAAATTTAAGTTCCCAAGAAATAATTCCAATATCTCTTAATAATACACCTCCAAATATTGTATCGGTAAGTATTAATAATACTAATACTTTTTCATCTTCCAATCCAACAACGCTTAATTTGAGTGCGGTAGTAACGGATGCCGAGCACAGTAACAATAGTTTGGTTTATACATGGGTAACTGAGTTACACCACAATAATCATTTTCATCCTGAGCCAGGAGATAATAATCAAGTAACAACTACGCAATTGTCACCCGTAGGATGTGATGGCTCTACTTATTTTTACAGGATTAAATTATTTGTTACGGATCCACGAGGACTAACAGATACTTATCAGAAAGATATTTTTCCTGCTTGTTCCGGTACTAGCCAGAATATTAACTTTAATAATATTTCTGACAAATTAACTACTAGCAATAATTTTAATGTGGTGGCCAGTGCGAATTCTGGTTTACCTGTTATTTTACACATAGTAAGTGGTCCAGCAACCATTTCTGGGAATACGATTTCATTAACGGGACAACCCGGAGATGTTGTTGTCAGAGCAATTCAAAATGGAAACAATACCTATCGCCCAGCTATTCCAGTGGAGCGAACCTTTACGGTATCAAAAATTGGTGGAGGTACAGGTATTACTGGTACCTACTTTAATAATTCAAACCTAACTAATCCGGTATTAACTCGAGTAGATCCAGTAATTGATTTTAACTGGGGATCTGGTAGTCCAGCAGGGGGCATTGCAGCAGAAACTTATTCTGTTCGTTGGGAAGGAGAAGTTCTACCCGAATTTAGCCAGAACTATACCTTCAGAACTACGACAGATGACGGCGTGCGCCTTTGGGTAAATGACCAGCAAATTATTAATCAGTGGATTAATCAGGGAGCTACTCCTCATACAGGTACCATCAACCTCACGGCGAATAATAAAGTAAATATTAGGATGGAATATTATGAAGCGACTGGGGCAGCTTCCGCCAAATTAGAGTGGAGAAGTAGTAGCCAACCTTGGGAAATCATTCCTCAAAATTTACTATTTCCAATACTGGTAGATAATACTTCTCCTACAGTTACCCTTAGTACGGCAAGTAATAATGTGAGCGGACCTTATACCGTCAATACGGCATTTAGTGAATCGGTTACAGGACTTGCACTGAACGACTTTACAGTCAGCAACGGTAGCCTTAGTGGACTTTCAGGTTCTGGACAGAATTATAGTTTTACGGTTACTCCAACCAGTGAAGGAAGTGTTTCTGTTCGGTTACCTGCCAATCGAACAATTGATGGTGCAGGCAATGGTAATTTAATTTCCAACAATTTGGTTGTTACCTATTCGACGAATACAGGATGCAGCAATCCTTCCAACCTTGCACTTAATCAACCTGCCACACAATCCAGTAATTACAACGGTGGTGGTGCTACGCCTGACCTAGCTGTAGATGGAAATACCAGTGGCAACTGGTGGTCCCAATTCTCTGTTTCCAGTACTGGTTGGGAGGCGGATCCTTGGTGGGAAGTTGATTTGGGAGGAGTCCATGATATCACAGACATAAAAATCTATAACCGGACAGATTGTTGTGCAGATGAATTATCCAATTATTACATTTTTGTCTCGGATGTTCCTTTTTCTACTACTACGATTAATGGTAGTTTAGGACAAGCAGGTGTGGGGGATTATCTCCAAAGTACGGTAGCTGGAACTCCTTCAACAGTCGTAATTAATCGAACCGGAAGATATGTAAGATTACACAAAAACGGAGCTGGATTTATGGCGCTAGCTGAAGTCGAAGTAAATGGTTGTGATGGCGGTGGACCGGGTGATACAACTCCGCCAAATGTAACTTTGACCACAGCCTCTAATAATGTTAATGGACCGTTTACCGTAAATGCGGCCTTTACAGAAACGATTACTGGATTGACATTGTCCGATTTTACGGTTACTAATGGTACGAAATCTGGACTTAGTGGATCAGGTAGTAATTATAGTTTTGTGGTGAATCCAACCACTGCTGGAGCCGTGACTGTGCGTCTGCCAGCTAACCGTGCAACGGACGCAGCTGGAAATGGAAATACTGCTTCTAATACACTAAATATTACTTATACAATCAGTAATAATTGTAATAATATAACCAACGCTGGAACGATTAGTGGAAACCAATCTATCTGTGATGCCTACGATCCTACGAATATTAATAATCAAACTAGTCCTTCTGGTGGTAGTGGAGCCCTTACCTACCGATGGCAACGTTCCACCGCTTCTCCTTCCGGTCCTTGGACGGTGATTAGTGGTGCCACAAATGCTGGATATAATCCTGGGACGATTTCACAAACAACTTGGTATCGTCGTGGAGCAAGAAGAGCTAATTGTACAACCTTTCTCAATACCAATGCCGTAGAAAAGGAGGTTCGAAATTGTGGTGGACCTACCAACTATTGTAACGCACAAGGACAAGAACCTTGGATTGAATGGATTAGTAATGTCACCATTGGATCCATTAATAATAATTCGGTGAAAGATCTTTATGGAGACTTTACGAACTTAAGTACCGATGTAGCCAGAGGAGCCACGGTTCCATTATCACTCAGCCATCGTTTTAGTTGGAGTACTTTTGACGAGTATATTCGAATTTGGGTAGATTGGAATCAAGATGGTGATTTTACAGATAGTGGAGAAACAGAAATATCTAGAGTAAGCGCTGCTCCTCCACAAGGAACTTTATTAGTAATGGTCAATATGAATGTTACAGTTCCAACAGGAGCAGTACTAGGGAATACCCGTATGCGGGTTTCGATGCAAAGAGAATCGTATGCTGGACCCTGCGAGACCTTTCAATTGGGAGAAGTAGAAGATTATACATTGAATGTGACCAGTAGTGGTGGACCACAAAATCAAACCATCAATTTTGCTCCGTTAATTGCTCGAGCAGGAACGAATCCACCGTTTACCATTTCGGCGACAGCTACTTCGGGTTTACCAGTAAGTTTTACGCGACTCTCTGGACCAGCTACCGTATCTGGTAATACGGTAACACTAAACGGAAACGAGGGAACGGTAACCATTCGTGCCAATCAAGCTGGAAATTCAAATTGGAATGCTGCCCCAGCGGTCACTCGATCTTTTGAGGTGGTTACTGGAAACCAGATACCTCGTGTTGTGATCAATAGCCCAACTCAAAATCAAAGTATCAATGGATCTAGCGTTACTGTTAATTATACGGTCTCTGGGGATTTAGCGCTATTTAATGCCGATCATTTATTATTGACACTTGATAATGGTACTCCTGTAGATATTCATAATTTAACGGGAACTTATACTTTTACAAACGTACCTTCTGGTAATCATACGATCCAAGCACAAGTGGCAGAAGAAACCAGCCATACACCGCTAGAGCATCCTGAGGCAACCGACATTGTTAGTTTTTCTACTATTTCAAATCAACAAAATCAAACGATTAATTTCCCTCCATTAGCAGATAAACAAGTGACCGATGGACCATTTACTATTTCAGCCACGGCTTCTTCTGGGTTACCAGTAACTTTTACAGTTACGGGAGGACCAGCGACCGTTAATGGAAATGTCATTACGTTGAATGGTGTGCCGGGAGCTGTTACTGTACGGGCTACACAACCAGGTAATGGAAACTGGAATGCGGCACCACCCGTCTTTCAAAGTTTTACCGTTAGTGGAGGTAACGGACCATCTTATTGTGCTTCGTTGGGAACGGCGCCATGGCAAGCATGGATTAGTAATGTGAGTTTTGGTAACATCAATAACAACAGTAGTAAAGAACGTTATGGAGATTTTACTAATTTAAGTGCTACTGTAAGTCGAGGGTCAGCAACTGCTATTAGTTTACAACCTGCTTTTAGCTATTTTCATTGGAATATGTATTTTCGAGTGTGGATAGATTATAATCAGGATGGAGATTTTTCTGATAATGGTGAACAGGTAATTTCGAGAATTGTAACGGCAGGTACTCCTGGTACGACTGGACTTCCAGCAACTGGTAATATCACCGTTCCTAATACTGCGTTAACAGGTAGCACTCGAATGCGAGTGAGTATGCAGCGAGATAGTTATGCAGGTCCTTGTGAGACTTTTGACAATGGAGAAGTGGAAGATTACTCAATCAATATTACCAGTGGAGGAAACGGACTGATAGTTGACCCAGAGGCGGCGATTCTGTTTTTATCTACCGTGCGATTAAATAATGCTATCCAATTGAATTGGGTGACAAATACAGAACAACAGAATGAATATTTTGAGATAGAGCGATCTGTAGATGGATTAGATTTTGAAATTTTGAAAACAGTGAATAGTTCCAGCGAGAGCACAACGGCGACCTATTATCAAGAATTGGATGACCAACCATTACCGGGGATCAATTATTATCGGGTTAAACAGTATGCTATGGATGGTAGCTTTAAGTATTCGGGGGTAGAAATGATTATGTATGATATTGATAATGAACGATTTAAAATATTTCCTAACCCTGCTACCAACGAAATTTATGTCAATATGAAAGCAGATGCCGGTGCGTCGGCCGTGATAAAAATTTACAACGCCAAAGGTCAGCAAATGTTGGACCAGATTATCGGTACCATACCGAGAGATCCTTTCCGGATTGATTTGGGTAATTATA
The DNA here is from genome assembly GCA_964645475.1 of uncultured Saprospiraceae bacterium. GTDB lineage: Bacteria > Bacteroidota > Bacteroidia > Chitinophagales > Saprospiraceae > JALZUU01. The sequence goes on from CAZYAC010000006.1 coordinate 22,506, forward strand.
CGAATGGTATTTATACCATTTCTGTAAAAGTTGGTGATTTTCGGGTGAAATCAGCTAAAATGATCATCAGTAGGGATTACTAAGAATAATCATATTAGGAAGACGAGATTTAGGGAGGGCAAATTGTCCTCCCTTTATTTTTTGGGAAGCGGTATGAGTATAAAAGCAGTCACATAATGGAACCGTCACTTAGTCTTCAGGGTACTAGCGTTTTTTAGGCACAATTGCTGCTTATATTTCTGTTGAGAAATAATAAAAATGGCTGAATTAATCCCTAGGAAGACGGATCCTTTACTAAGAACCGTAAAAAAACTGTGGCAGAATTGCTCTGAAGACAATCTTCTGAAGATTTCTGTATACACACTTTCTGCCTTTTTGATAATTAATATTGTCTATAGCTGGATATTGGGTAGTATTCCGCTGATGTATTTTTCCTTTGGACTTATCGTATTAGAAGTATTGTGTTATTTTGTTTATAAACAAACAAATACCTCTACTTGTATTAGTACATTTCTTGTTGGAAGTAGTATCTCTTTTACTGGATTTTCTATATTATACGGTGGCGAAGCCATGACCTTTACCTTTTTGATCAATATTCTTTTAATCAATAGTTTCCTAAACGAAAACATCTCTCAACGAAAACTCTTTGCTTGGTTTTTTCTTAGTTGTGAATTGCTTACTGTTTTTAGTTTTTTTTATTTAGAACCTTTCTATCCACTTCAACAACAAGAAGCCTATGTTCCGGTCTTTACGGCAGGAAATATCGTCTACCAATTTTTTCTGATTGGTTATGTGAGCAGATTACTAGAGCGAAGGTATGGGATGTTGGAAACGACTAAGGACTCTTTACAACAATCCATTGCTAAGTCAAATGCTACTTTAGAATCTACCCGCAATGGGATTGCTTTCATTGATTATGATGGTAAAATTGGTCAGTGTAATCAGTTATTTATAGATATATGGAATATTGAAGAGGTAAGCCCAAATGAAAATGACTTCTTGTGTGGAGTGGTGGACATAGGTAAAAATCCTGGTGAGTTTATTCAGCTTTACCGTCAGATGGAAGAAAAAAAGCAGGCGATAGCAAGTGGAGAAATAGAATTACAAAATGAACAAGTCATCAGCTATACTACACAGCCACATATTGTGGATGGGACGCTTACCGGACGGGTTTGGACTTTCGATGATATAACTAAAGAAAAAACGGCTGCCCGTGAGTTAGAAACAAATGAAAACCTGTTTCGTGGATTTTTTGAATATGCACCAGTTGGAATTGTGGTAACGGAAAAAGTAGAAAAAATCAATTATGTCAATCATAAGTTTATGAATCTCTTGGGGTATACCCAAGAAGAAATCTACCAACTAAAAGTATCAGATATTGTTTCGGAAGAGCATCTATCAGGACGATCAAAAGGTTACTCCAAATTAGTTGCTACAGAACAGGATTGCTTGGAGTTTGAAATTGATTTTATTCATAAAGATAGTACTTTAATACCAGTGCGCATCACTATTTCTCTGATTCGAGATGCGGAAGGAGAAATTATTCAGGACATGATTATTGTTCAGGATTTGACAGAAAAAATAGCAGTAGAGGAGGCACTCTCTAAAAGTGAAACACAATTTAGAAATATTTTTGAGCATGCACCTTTCCCCCTATTTTTATTTAATAAGAATAATCAAATCATCAATAGTAACCGACCGGCATTAGAATTTTTGGGTATTCGAACTAAAGAGATACTACGAAAAACCTCCCTAAAACAATTAATGCCTATTGTTCAGGAAGACGGACAATTATCAATGGAAGTTTTCCAAGGAATGACAAACCAAGCGCGTAACTTAGGAAGCCATAGTTTTGAATGGGTAATTACTGATACGAATGGAAATAATCGCCCAGTGCTTTTCACCCTCACTCAATATGAATTAAATGGCGAAGAAATATTTTTTGCTATCTGGAATGATCTGACCCAACAAAAAGAAGGAGAAGCAAAAATCAACCAGTTGATGGAAAAATTAACCCATCATAATCGAGAATTAGAGGAGGAGATTGAACGACGGATGATCCATCAAAAAGAAATTAATCTAGAACTAAAACGGTCTAATATTGATCTTCAACAGTTCGCTTATATCGCATCCCATGATCTGCAAGAACCACTCAGAATGATCTCTAATTTCATTCAGCTACTCGAGAAAAAATACGGTGATCGTTTAGAAGATGATGGCCGTCAATTTATTTCTTTCGCAGTGGATGGTGTTAACCGAATGTCAAACCTAATTAAAAATCTATTAGAATTTTCCAAAGTTGGTAACCAGTCTTTGGATTTTGAGGCTGCCGATCTGAATCAAATCGTCAATAATAAAGTACTGGATTTATACCAACGAATTATCGAAAAGAAAGCTTGCATAGATATGCACCTGCTACCAGAATCTATCAGTTGCGTTCCAGATCAGTTGGGAATAGTTTTTTATAATCTTATCGCAAATGCCATAAAATTTAACGAAAGTGCTAGCCCACGAGTCGTTGTAACGAATCAAGAGCGTAAAAATGAATGGCTCTTTTCTGTGCGAGATAATGGTATCGGAATCAACGTCGATTACGCGGATAAGATTTTCCAAATTTTTCAGAGATTGCACCGTCGGGATGCCTACGAAGGCACTGGAATTGGCCTATCTCTTTGTAAAAGAATCATCAATCGACATAAAGGTAGAATTTGGTTTGAATCTCAGATCGGTGAGGGAACCACCTTTTATTTTACCATTAGTAAATCACTGGTTCATGAAAAGATTACCGCAAAATAATAACTAATGCCAATCAGGAGTTTAGATAAATTCAATCTAGCTTAAAATATTCAAAATTTTTAGTCAATATCCGATATTTAGTATTCCTACCTCTGATTCTCATAACCTGTTCAAAGCAAATTCCTCAAATAGTCCTATCTTGCCATTTTACAGGCTAAAGAATAGGACTGATGTTCGTCAAATTTTTCATTTATTGTTATAGCTTGATCAGACTAGGATATAGTGTGGTTTTAATTAATACCCTCTACTATCGTCCTGGACTTTACCGACTTATCAAAAAATCCTATGCTTCAGTAAAACAGCCAATCAACCTCAAATACCGCAAAAGAATATATTACCACGGAATGCTGGGCAGCATCACCAATGTTTGGTTTACCGTATTGCGCGGTAAATCCCAAACGCGACAAGAAGCGTTGGCTGGATTTTATTTGGGAGCCGCTACCGCCGTATATGACGACCTTTTTGACCATTACGATTATACGATGGATGAATCTTTAGTGGATCTTGCTGGAGGACAATATAAGTATGGAAACATCACAGAGTTACTTAGTAAAAGCTTTTATGATGTTATTTTAAATAACCTCAAAGATCCTACAAAATTTAATTTTTATCTGCAAAAGGTGGGCTACGAACAGGAGGCGAGTAAAGCACAGGTAGATGGAAACCTATCACTCGATGCCATTCGAAAAATCACTTATGACAAAGGTAGTTATTCTGTCGCCTTGTCGCGAAGTATTTTACAACATCCCTATCTACCTGAGGAAGCTGAAGCTGTTTATATTTTAGGAAAATTAATACAATTAACAGATGATGTTTTTGATGTGCGGCGCGATCACCTAGATGGAGTAGATACCTTGTTGACAAAATCAAAAGATATCTTACCTATCCAAAAAGAATATATTCAATTAATCAAGGACAGCTTTCAGGCATTCCATTCATTGAATTATAAACAAGGAAATTACCTCGTTTTTTGTATGCAGGTGATGTTTGTAGTAAGTAGAGGATTGGTAGCATTAGATCAGTTGGTTGACGCACAGAAAAGACTCGATGGAATTTTTGATATTGAAAAAATGACTAGGGAAGAACTAGTTTGCGATATGGAAAATCCTCGTAATATCTGGAAGAGTTTTTTATTTACCATACGTTGGGAATATCCTTAATAAGGTTAATGAATAATGGGATAATGAAAAATTAATAATGCCCTCTATCGTGTTTTTCAGTATTATTGATAATGTTATTCAACGATTCAACAAAAAAGAACCCGACCTCGCAATTAAGCAAAGCCGGGCCGTGGATTATAATTTGGTGTTAAGTGTGTATGAAAAAATTAAGTTTATTTATAAAGAAAAATATTTCATCTCTGTAATTTTGTCTTTTAGAATGCCTTTAAGATCCATGACGAAAGCATTTTTGTTAGAAAGCTTGTTTAAATCTGTTTCTTCCAGCGTTAAATATTCCTTGTGACTAACTGCTACGATGATTGCATCATAATCGTCGCTTAGTGTTGGTTTTAAATCCATCGAATAATGCTGTCGCACTTCTTTAGGATCTGCAACTGGATCTACTACATCCACTTGTCCAAAACGATTCTTCAGTTCTTGAGCCATTTCGGCTGCCTTGCTATTTCTGATATCGGTTACATTTTCTTTGAATGTAATTCCCATTACCAGTACTTTAGCTTCAGATGGTCGCTTACCATTTACTTCAACTTCGTGGCAGACTTTATCGGCAATCATGGCAGGCATTCCGTCATTGACTTTTCTTCCTGCGGAAATTAAAATTGGATTATGCCCTACTCGGATAGATTTCTGAATTAAATAATATGGATCCACACCGATACAGTGTCCACCGACCAGACCAGGATAGAAATTCAGGAAATTCCATTTTGTTCCCGCAGCTTGTAAAACGTCGAAAGTATTTACATCAATCTTTTCGAAAATCATAGATAATTCGTTCATCAAAGCAATATTCACATCTCTCTGTGTATTTTCCACAATTTTAGCCGCTTCTGCTACCTTTAGCGTCGGTGCTCGGTGGATTCCAGCTGTGATGATACTTTCGTACACATTTGCGATGACATCTAGTGATTCTTCATCACAACCAGATACGATTTTGATGATTTTATCAATCGTATTTTTCTTGTCACCCGGATTGATTCGCTCCGGTGAGTATCCTACTTTAAAGTCCTCAACAAATTTTAACCCAGAAATTTCTTCCAGAATTGGGACGCAAACCTCTTCTGTACATCCAGGATATACGGTAGATTCAAATACGACATAGTCTCCTTTCTTAAGCACCCGTGCTACACTAGCTGTTGCTCCGCGAAGTGCATTTAGGTTCGGTTGACGAAATTTATCAATTGGTGTCGGTACGGCTACTACGAAAAAACGTGCCTCCGCCATTACCGCTTCTTTGTGGGAAAATTTGATGGTTTTATTTAAAAATTGCTCATCTTCCAATTCATAAGATGGATCCTTTCCGTCCATCATCATCTTTACTTTTGTCTCATTGATATCAAATCCGACTACGTTAAAATGTTTTGCAAATTCGAGTGCTACGGGTAATCCTACGTAGCCAAGTCCGACTACTGCGATGGATGCCGTGCGATTTTGAATCTCCTTAAATAAATCGGGTTTTGTAGTTTTTTGTTGGGAATTTTCTCTTGTATTAGCCATAGAATTGGCTAATATTGATTTTGTGATCTCGGTCATGAATTCTAGTTTGTTAGGTTTAATTAAAATCTAAGGAGGGGAAAATTTCTTACGAGTTCCAATTGGTTTTAAGAATTTGAGGGAAAAGGGTAGGGGTGGGCGGCTTGCAAAAGATATTTTGCAAAAAGGATTCCAACTTTTATTTTCAGAGGGAAAAAAGTTGGTTTTTTTGAACAGTTTCTGTGTGAGTGGTCGTATTTATTTTTTCATCTCTAATGAAAAAACATGCGGGATTCGATTAGTAAGATCACCAAAAACAAATCGATTGGATTCAGCTTCGGTCATGTTGGGGAAGCAATTATAAGGAGAATAATCAAATTCTTGAAAATCAATTACCTGTAGTTTTTGCCTAAGCAAAGATTGGAAAACTGATTCTAACGAATGACTCCAAAAGAATTCTCGTTGGGCAATATCAGCGTCAGTATCAGCGTAAGTTCCTTCTTCTACTTCTTCGTACGGTTCTGAATGATCAAAATAGCGGTATCCGATTTTTTGGGTGGCATGATCGTACATATATAAGGTAGGATGAAATTCTGCCATGTAAAACGTTCCGCCTGGTTTTAAAAAATTTGCCACTACGGCAGCCCAACGATCCAAGTCCGGCAACCAAGTCAGAACACCGAAAGAAGTAAAAACAAAATCAAATTGACCCGATAAATTTTCTGGTAGACTATATATGTCCGAAACAACAAAGCTGACATCCAACCCTAATTGTTCGTTGAGGGAGCGCCCTAATGCAATGGAGGTTTCTGAGAAATCTACCCCGGTCACCTTGGCACCTAGACGGGCTAAGGATAAACTGTCTTGACCAAAATGACATTGTAAATGCAAAATAGATTTGCCAGCCACCCGGTCTTTTAAAGCGGCAAGTTCAATCTCCCTTAGGGAAGTTTCTCCTTCTAAAAAACCTTTTAGGTTATAAAATTCGGAGTCTTTATGGATGGATGTTTTTTTGTCCCAAAGGATACGGTTGGTTTCGAGGTGTTTCTGTTCCATGGTTTATAAAAATAGAAAATGCTTGTTATTTGCAAGGTGAACTAAATATGGCGATATTGCGTAATAACCTAATCTAAGAGCGTGACAAGACTATTATTTTAACATACTTTTCAAGCACTCGGTTCCATTAATTAAATAAAAATAATAATAAAAAAATGGCAGATCATAAAAATGACAATCCTACTCCTCCACAAAAAGGACAATTAAATATTGAATTACCAGAAGAAATTGCGGAAGGTACCTATTCTAACCTGGCAATCATTGCACATTCCCAATCTGAGTTCGTGGTAGATTTTGTTCGGCTCGTACCTAATGTAGCAAAAGCAAAAGTGAAGTCCCGTATCATTCTTACTCCGCAACACGCCAAAAGACTTATGCGAGCGTTGATGGATAATGTGAAAAAATTTGAAGCGCAACATGGTAAGATTGGCGAGGTAGATCAAGGAGGTTTTCCTCCCATGAATTTCAATACACCACCTGCACAAGCCTAGTTAAACCTTTATTAGCTAGCAATTTTTTAAAAACTAGGCTATTCATAGGTAGAAACAGGAAAACCGGTAGTGCAAACTACCGGTCATTTAATCTTTTATCCTAAATATTATTCTTCTTCTCCAGAACCGACAGCCGCAGTAGCTTCTGCATCGGGCATTTCTTCAGCAGGAACGGTTTGGTTTTCTTCGGCATCAGGTGTTTCTTCTACTGGAGGTGGAGGTGGTGGAGCAGTACGCAATGGAACGATCTCGTACATTCCACTTTCAATTCTTTTTTCAAATTCGGCCTTTGGTACGGGCATTTCACGATTTAGACTTAGCATTCTAATCGTAACTGTCTTTGCAGACTCTTTCACAACTCTAATCTTGATACTTCTTCCTGACATTTGTTAATAACATTATTTGGTGATAGGCTAAAGGTACGAAAAAAAAGAAGAATCCTGCTTTTAGAGCCCTTTATTCGAGTATTCTACTCTTTTTTTAACCGTAACGCCTCCCAATCATATGCCACCTCGGCTAGCCGTAAGCCCTGTGGCGGAGCAGGTAAATGATGAACGAAAGGTTTTCGCTCTTCCAGTGCACTTTGAAAGTCTTCCAAGCTAATCTTTCCAATACTCAGATCTATTAAACGGGCGACCGACAGACGGATCATCTGTTGTAAAAAACGGTTGGCAGTTAACTCGATATAGTAGCTTTGAAGGAAAGCTCCTGAATGAAGCGTCGCTTGTGATACGATACAGCGAGCATCTTTATATTGATCCGGTCGAATACAAAAAGCATAGAAATCTTTAGTTCCGACCATCAACTCAAGCCCTGCTTTTAATAAGGCTAAGTCAGGATTTGTTTTCCAGTACCAAGTACTAAAATGGTTTAGTAATGGATTTTTAGTTAAATGAAAATAATATTGATACGTGCGACTTTGTGCATCGTACTGTACATTGGCCTTTTCGTGGACAGGAATAAATTCGAATATAGTTATATCTGCTGGTAGCACGAGGTTGATTCGTTCGATTAAATCAAAATCCCATTCGGGCAAAAAAGCTTGCGCATAATAACGGGTAGCGTGTACGCCAGCGTCCGTCCGTCCGCATCCATGTATCCGAATGGGTTCTTTAAATACCCGACTGATGGCCTCTTCGATGGTTTGCTGCACCGAGGAAACGGTAGCCTGACGTTGCCAGCCGTGGTAGGTGGTACCTTCGTAGGCGAGGGCGATGAAGTATTTTTTGGTGTTTAATTGTTTAATTGTTTAATCGTTTATTTGTTTACCAATTAAATTATTTTCTTTTAAGAGTGTCATTGGTTTCTCATATATTATTTCTGGTTCTTTTAGATGTGGGTCAGTTTTAATGTTGTTATTGTACCTTTTGATTTGCGACTTGCGCAGAGCATTTATTCTATTTGATATTTCAAAGACGAGTGGTCTTAGATTATTTAACTCCTCTAGCTCTATATATTCTAGTCGCGATGCTTGTAATAAGTGATGAAAAGTTTCTGCCAAATTACTAAACGAAATTTCTGAAAATCGAGCTTGCTCTTTCATAGAAATTCTGGTAGTACCTTCTGCTAAGTTAGCTCCTACGGAGGAAGCGGATCTGCGTATTTGGTTCGTTAAAGCGAAGCGCTCGTCCGAAGGAAATTTTTTTGTCAACCTATAAATTTCATCCGTAAATTTACATACAGATTTATAGACTTCTAGTTTTTCGAAAGCGTAAGAGAACATGTTTATTCGGTTTAATCGTTTATGTGTTTAAACAAATAAACTAAAAAGAAAACGGATATTCAACTCCTGTCGAATATCCGTTTATGTCTAGAAAGATTGAGTAGCAATTTAAGCTTGTACTCGCATCTTTTTTCTTAGTTTAGTCAGTGCACTGGCCTTCATCTGGCGTACTCTTTCTCTGGTGATACCGATTGCTTCGCCGATGTCCTGTAAGGTCATTGCTTCTTGATCACCGATACCAAAATACATGCTAAGGATTTGCGCTTCACGTGGCGTCAAATCACTAAGTAACTCTTGTACTTTAATTTCAGAAGATTCCAGAACGGCTAGGTTGAAATCGGGGGCCTGAAGTGAATCATCGGCCATTAGATCCCCAAAAGAAGTGTCGCTTTCGCTGGCTACGGGCGCATCTAGGGAAGTACAGTAAGATCGGCTTTCGTAGGCACGTCGGATATTCTTTTCCGAGATACCGGTCAGATCGATCAGTTCTTCCATGGACGGCTCACGCTCGTGCGTTTGGTAAAATGCTTCAGAAGTTTTAGCAATATCTGTAATAGATGATTGCATGTTCACTGGGAGGCGAATTTTACGAGACTTTTCATTGATGGCCTTCAGAATTGACTGACGGATCCACCATACGGCGTAGGAGATAAACTTAAATCCTTTGGTTTCGTCGAATCTTTCGGCAGCTTTTACTAAGCCAATGTTACCTTCACTGATCAAATCACCGAGTGATAATTCTTTGTGATGGTACTGTTTTGCCACAGAAACTACAAAACGAAGGTTGTGATTGACAATTCTTGTCAACGCATTAGGATCTCCCGCCTTGAGTTGTTTAAATAATTCCAGCTCCTCTTTTGGAGACAGGACGTCAAATTTGCTAATGTCGTTCAAATAATCATTGATAGACTTCGCATCTCGACGTGTAATTGAATGATTGATTACTAAAGCTCTCATAAAAGGCAAGAAAGTTTGGTAAAACAACTATTGTTTAATAGTCATTTTAAGATAAAAAATTGTATTCAGATAAAATAGAAGTGTATAGGTTGGTTTCCGTCGTTAATAACGTTCAGTTTTCACTATTAGTTCCCTTTTTTCTAAAAAAAATACAAAAAAAAGGAACTTTTTGACTAAATTCCACTGTTTCGGCATTTTTTTTCAAAAAAAATGTGTATGCAAATGCAAGAAAGGGAATATTTTTCAATAAATGAAACTCTTTACGTTATTTTAACACTATCTTAGACGTATTTGTTTACCTTACGTCACTGCCAATAGTTTATATATTTAAAATAAAATTATATTATTCCAAATTGATTGAAATGATGATCCACCTGCTTTCGAATAATCAAATTCCACATTTCTGTGTCTAATTCTCCAAAAACAGGGGTTGAATGTGTTTTTATGAAGCGATTGCTTCTTTTAAGGATGGAGTATTGATGGCTTATAGAAATGGAAAATGGGAGGAACTAATCTTTTGAACGTCTTCTCTGTATCTTTGTCTCCATGGTTTACTAAATCTTCTCGCCGATTGAAGAAGATTTAGTAAACCTGATATAGAGACCTGCCAATCTAAGGTATTTTACCCTGATCAGACACACCTACCAAGTAAAGTCTATTAAATCTCCCCAAGTAGAATCTTCCGCTTGGCGTCATACTCTTCTTCTGTAATCAACTCATCCTCTCTCATTTTTTTCAATTCCACTAATTTGCGATAAATTTCTTTTTCCTTTTTGGCCTTATAGTCTTCCGCAAATCGATCCCGCTGTTCTTTCATTTCTTTTTTATTATGCTTCAGCAAGT
>CAZYAC010000007.1:0-9619 GCA_964645475.1 uncultured Saprospiraceae bacterium
GTAATCCCACCAGGACTCGAACCTCAAAACATTGGATATATTTAACAATAAAAATGTCTAGCAATCACTCAAACTACTAGACATTTCTTATTCTAAAAAACTAAAAATCTACTTAGCCCTCAGCAAATTAATACTGACGGTGGCCAACTCAGAGTTGGGAAATTTACTAAAGTGCTTCTCCACGGGAAAGAGTTCCGCCTCTGCAGCAATCTTATTAAACACCTCAACTTCAACGATGTATTGATCAGAGAATCCATGAGTGGCATCATAAGCGGTCGCAGCAGTTCGACCTAAATTTTGGGCTGTGATATTCGCAGCGATAGTATGTAATTCTATAACCAGCAACCCAAATTGAGAAACATAAGGTGCCCACTTTTTGAAATGTTCAAGCAGATTGTCTTCAACATCAGCCGTAGAAATTCTTTTTCCGCGAAAAGCAAAAGCACCGGTAGAAGTACTTTTTCGATCTGCGGTTTTTGAAGTAGGTTCACTCCAAATTCGATTATGATCTAAGAAGGTACGAACATTGAGTAAATCTTTTAATTGGATTCCATAGTTTTCGGAAAGATCCTTGGCTAATAAATCAGGTCTTCCGATATCTCCCCAAATCACTTTGGCCCAAATTTCAGATTGAATAATATTGGTTCTGGTTACTTTTAGGGCAGCCTTGTTATAATCTGCTCCCACTAAAAACAACGGATGTTCTTCTAGCATTTTTCCACGTAAGGTTCGACTTTCAATTACCTCATAAAGATGAATTAAAAAGGCACCGTTACCACAACCCATATCTACGATACCTTTCGGTTGTTGATCAATTGGTTGATTGAAAATATCAATTATTATTTCGTCCACTACTTTAAAGTAAGCTGCGTGGGCACCTCCACTACCCCATACGTTCATCTCACGATCGACATGGATTTCATCACTGCCATCTGGGAGATTCCAAAAAATAGTTGGATCTCCAAATAGTAGTTCTTCTATATTTCGGAAAGCAGGAATGTACGAAACGGTCACGCCATATGCGCTAGCTCGTTTTGCATAAAACAATCCTTTCTCTGTAAAAGAATAAGTATTATTTTTCTTTTTGAACCAATCTAAATGAACGAAAATATCAAGTAACCTAGCAAAGCTTTCTCCATCTCCATGAAACTCCTCAGGCATAAAAGAAGCTTCCATAAAATATTTATGAAACATGCCATTCATACCTAAAGATACCACCGTGGGTCCTACTAAGACTCCTTCGATATGCTTTAGGACTTGTTTTTGAATATTTAGAATTTTTTCATCTTCTGAAAAACTAATCCCATAATTAGATTTAAAATTTTTAAAAATCTTTTCAAGAAATAAGAAGGGTTCTAACTCAAATTTTCTGCGATGATACTTACCAGAGAGTTTCATCAATTCCACCACCTCTTTATATAAAGGAATCAATTCAAATGCAGCAGCACTATTAGAATTCACGCTTATCTTAACCTGGTCATTCTCAACTTTATAATCAATCCAAGCCTGCCCAGCTAATACTCTTAAAGCAACATTTAAATAACCTTTATTAGCTTTGAAAGAAGTTGCTAAAGTTTGTAGATCAGATTGCTTTTCTTTTAATAGAAAATCCAAAATACCTTTTTGATACAATGCGTAAGCCGTAGGGCCAGTTACAATGCCATCAAGATGCCTGAATAGATCTGCTCTTAGTAATTTCTTTTCTGCTTTATCCATAAGGAAAAGGTCTTTTATTTACTAGTTTTTACTGATTAATTCTATAAAAGATTCATATCTACAATGGACTTTTAAGAATAAAAAGCGGTGTGTAATCTGTATTTTATCTAATATCATCCCTTGGGGATATAATAGGCCTTCATTGAGTTAATCATGTATTATCAAAATTTGATTCAAGGCAACTAAAAATTATCCAAAGTCAAAATTGATATCTCTTAGATTTTAGTCAGCCTCATCGACAATTTGATCTACACTCGATGAATTTACACAATATACTCTTTTATTTTATTCTTACATTCTTTCATCAATACCGTTCGTAACTCGTCTTTGAAAACTAAATCCCGAAGGGAGGATATTCTTATAACCTAGAAAGAGATATAAACTCTAAACCCTGAAAGGTTGATATTTTATAACTCTCCACTATACCATACATTATTGATGGATAGTTCTTCCCATCGGAATTAGAGTACAAGTAAAAATCATTTGAATAAATACTATTTTTAAACAGCAAGAAAATTACATCTGAGTAAAACAAAACCCAGCAAATATTTATTAAAATAAAATCTAAAAATATTTGTTTTTTATCATCCTTCTTTTATCTTTGTTTTGTCTTAAACAATTGATTTACAACCAGAAACGCTTAGAAATTATGAAAAAGCAAGCCGCTCACCGAAAGTATAACTTCCCTGATGCAGATCTCTATCTTCAATGTGTAGAACGACTCAAATATGCCATCCGGGATAAAAAACTCTTTGATCAATATGGTTATGATGGGGATCGAATGAATGGTTTTAAGGCGACCGTTCTGAAATTTAAAGGTTTACCTGATGATGACGAACTGGTTGGTGATCAAATGATTGTGACAGATAAAAAGTATCAAGCCTCTGAAAAACTTAAGACAGCCATTCGTAGCATAATGACACGGGTAGCTATCAAATTTAGTAATCGAACAGGAAGGTACCGTAAATTTGGAACCGCAAAGATGGGTGATATGACCGATGCACAGTTGTTGTTTTGTGGCCGTCGTGTGATTAGGGTGGCGAGACAACAGATTGACTTTCTGGCCGATGTGGGTGTAAACGAAAATAGCATTAAACGAGTAGCGGATGCCTGCCAAGGATTTGAAAATGCGCTGAACATTCAGCAAGATAAAGTGGCTGACCGAGATATAGCGGTAGAACGTCGAATTGAAGTAGGGAATAAACTTTATGACGAATTGATTGTACTTTGTAATATTGGCAAAGACATTTGGGCAGAAAAAGATTTGACTAAATACGACCAATATACTATATACGAAAGCAATAATGACCAAAAAATCGCTCGAAAAATCCGAGAAAAAAAGGTAAAAAATGACAGCGGTAAAGAAGGCGAAACCGCCCTTTAAGCAAGGCATCTATTTAAGGAAAAAAGACTACCTTTGCGGTTGGTTAATCCTCTAGTTGTTTAAAAACTACTGCCTAAAAACATACTTTATAAAATATGAGATTGATTTTCCCAATTTTCCTTATGGTCCTCTTGGCAGCTTTTGGTTGTCAATCCGAAAAAGAAAGTAAATCGGATCGACGAATTGAAGAGATCAATGGGGTTCCGAATGCAGCGGAAATGATTCGAAATCCTATTTCTGCAAAAGGAATCCAAGACACCACCAACCTTCCAAAAATCGTATTTGAAAAGACAGATTTTGATTTTGGAACGGTCAATGAAGGAGATAAAGTTTCTCATACTTTTAAATTTAAAAATACAGGCACCATTCCACTGCTAATCTCCGATGTCCGCTCTACTTGTGGATGCACCGTTCCCAAGTGGCCGCAAGAGGCGATTCCACCAGGCAAAGAAGATAAAATTTCTGTGATTTTTGATACCGCTGGTAAAAAAGAAAAACAGCACAAACCTATTACCATAACGGCCAATACTTATCCATCAAAAACGGTCCTTTCATTGGACGGATTTGTCACGCCAAAAAAATAAGACTTAACTATGGATTTAATGAACCTCTTATTACCACTACTCATTGTAGCTACTTTTTATTTTTTCATCATTTTGCCTCAGAAGAAAATACGAAACAAGCAAGAAGCTTTTTCAGAATCATTGGCAAAAGGAATGCAAATTGTCACCACCAGCGGTATGTATGGTCAAATCAATAAAGTAGAAGGTGATATAGTGCATGTTCAAGTTGATAGCAAAACTTTTTTAAAGTTTGCTCGTTCTGCGATTTCTAGTGAATTGACTGAACAAGCCTATGCTCCAAAAAATGAAAAAGAAAAAACAGCCTAAATTTTTAGCCTCCTACTCCTCTGACCGTTTGGTCTTTGGATTCTGTATTAGTTTGGCCTTAATTTTATGGTTATTAGTAAAGCTTTCTGAAGAATTTATTACCACCAGTGAGGTAAGGATCGAGTATCTTTTACCCGATAACCGTAGTTTCGTTGAAACCCCACCAGCATCCATTAAAGCTACGGTTAAGGGATCGGGCTGGAACTTACTTTTTAATTATCTTAATCAAAAAACGGTAGTAATTAATTTCAGCTTACCTAAAAAGCCTAGTTTTACCATCAGTGGAAGTATCCTAAAAAATAAAATTGAGCAAGAACTTAAATTAGATATTCAGAAAATTGATGTAGACTATATTCTTTTAAACATGGATGGTCTGGATCAAAAAAAAGTTCCAATTCGGTTAATTAGTGATTTAAATTTTGCTCCTCAATATCAGTTGAAAAATCGAATACACTTCCAACCAGACTCTGTTGATATTTCTGGTCCTCCGACTCTCTTAGACAGCTTGAAAGAATGGAGATCCGAACCACTTAAAATGAAGGGTCTTCATACTTCCTTCAGTACTACCTTGCCATTAGTGCTTCCACAAAATTTCGAATTAAAATTAAAAACTCAAGAAATAAATGTTTCAGCAGAAGTAGAACAGAACACTCAAAAAGATCTATTTATTCCTGTAAGGGTCTTAAACGGACCAGACAGTTTAGATATTTTCCCACAAAACATTCGAATTAGGTGTATCGTAGGATTGAGTAATTTCGATCGATTGTCAAGTGGTGATTTTAGCTTAGAAGCAAATTTTAAAAATGTCGCTCAAAACACTTATAACAATATGCTTCCTGTAAGTCTAAGTAAAGCTCCTGAATATGTTAAGCAAATTAAATTAGATAAAGAAAGTGTAGAATATTTTTTAGTTAAAGCAAAATAATATGACTTTATCAAAAAACCAAAAATACTTCATCAAGTATCGCTTCGAGCTTATAGGACTTTTGTTAATTACTATCCTGTTCGGCAGTGCCATAATCCCACTGGTTCTATTCCAGAATTATATTCTCCCTATGGGAATGATGGCTTTAGGTTTTTGCTCAATAACCTTAGCAAAGGATACTAATAAATTTTTCCGATATCTCTGCTATATTTTCGTGGGAATCACCTTATCAATTGTAGTCTATCGAGCCATTACAGATCAGGAAAGCTCTCTACAAATACTTTCCTTAATCGTTTTTATTTTATTCTTCAGTTTATTAAGTTACATGGTTTTTAGCCAGATGTTTTTGGAAGAAAAAATCGGCCAAAACATTATTGTTGCTGCTTTTGATTGCTATCTTCTTCTAGGTTTAATTGGTGCTATGGTTTTCACCGTGATTTTTTATATGGATTCCAACTGTTTTATTGGTATTGCAGAAAGTGAAATGATTTTTGATAAGATGCTTTACTTTAGTTTTATTACCCTAACCTCAATCGGCTACGGAGACATCACTCCTAATTCCCAACTAACCGAAAAGGTTGCCTCGCTTTTTGGCCTTGTTGGTCACTTTTATTCGGTTGTTATCGTTGGGATTATTGTTGCCAAATATGTCGCCAATAGAACGGAATAACCAATAACGGGTACGTATATTTTTATGCAGTAAAAAAGGTTATCCCTTCAAGGTCCAAACATAATCCTCAATGTCTATTCCATCCGAGGAAATTTCTATTATTAAACAACTACGGCTTGGGTTACTTAGAAAAAACATGGATCGGTAGTAGCTAATTCGGTTCAAAGTATTGACGAATTCATATTTATACTTTAGCATTTCAATTTCACTATTCGCCTTTAATTTAGAATCGATTTTATGAATTTCTAAAAACAAATCCACTTCATCCAATTGCCGAAAATGATCACTAAGCTGTTTATTCAATATCCTCCCTGACTCTTCACTAATCTCAAATCTCGGAGCGTCCGCAATAATCATGAACCTCAACTCACTTGTGGTGTCTACTAAAATATCTAGATCCTTATCTTCAAAAGAAAACCCATTGATAAAATCTTCAATCGATCTTAGGTAGGTAGAATCCGTTTTTAAATATGGAATATCTTCCGACAATCTGTAAATGCTTGAGCGTGCAAAGATTGTAGGTATTTTTATAGTGGCAGTTTCTCCGGTTAATTGGATGGTCTGCGCACCAGCAAAAAGATCTGGCGGTGGTGGTGTTTGTCGACAGGACCATATCCCAAGCAATAAGAAAGAATAAAAAAAGAATGACTTTATCTTCATTAAGGATGGAGTTACGAAAATGAAATTCATGATCTTTTAGAAAGGTTGATTAATCCTGCTTATCAGGCGTTAAGGTAAATTATATCAGGTTTAAAATTTTCAACTAATTAGATTTTTTCAATTATCTTAGTTTTCGGAGCGGACTCCATGTTGATTGAAACCTTTGTTTAAAATTACTCTTTTACAAAATGCTCTCCCTCTTCTCGAAAAGGTTGAAATCGAGAAAACAACTCTTCTTTATACCAATTGAGTTCCCTCGTCTTTTGGATAGCACGATGATGTTCACGACTATGGTAAGCAAAATCCTTTAGCGCTTGTTCATTTTCCCACAAACTAAAAGTAGCCATTTGTAAGATGGGCACCTCCCCGATCCCTTTGGTATAAATTAATCCTTTATTATCTACCAACGGACGACTGGAAGTTGGAACGTATCTCCAGAATTGCCGCAACTTACTCAATCGAATGGTTGCTCTGGTAATCACCACTAATTTCGGAAGATTTTTATCAATAGTGGCATGCGTTTCAAACGGATTTTTTCCTGACCATTTTCCACGAGCAATAATATTTTTCATATAAATAGTCCAGACCTTTTCTGCTCTTGTTCTGTAGGTCTCAAAAAGCGCACTATTTTTAATAAAATTTTCTGCCATCTTCTCATTCTCCCAAGTCATCAACAAACTATACGTAGACCAATCCGGGAAAGGATTAAAACCGTCCCGTCTACCACTACCCATCAATTTATAAAACTGAAGTCCTTCCGCTTTTGCTAAATGGGCATGAGCAAATTGCATCATACCAAAACCCCAGACCTTGCTAGAAAGTCTGGGGTATCGGAAAAAACTAATCGTAGTGATTTGTTGACTCAAACTATATTTGGTCGAGTAATTTAGATTTCATCGTTTGGAATTCTTCTTCCGTAATGATTCCTGATTTTCGTAGACCATCCAGCTCCTTGAGTCGTGCTATCATCACATCTGGATCTACTTTATCAGAATTTTTGGCTTCTACATCTGATGGAACATTTACAATTTCCACTTTTTCTTCATCCGTAATATCCGGATCCGCAGTCACCTCAATATTTCGATCTTTGGATACTTCACGAGCTATATCTTTGCCCTTTTCAAATTTGCTATTATAATAGTTTTTCAAACGCTTTGGATCAAAATCCAAGATTGTTCCACCTTCTGAAAAATGCTTTTTAAATACTTCGCCTAATGCATAAGTGGAGGCTCCTGCAAAAGAAGAAACCGTAATTCCTCCTAAAATTGTCCCAATACCAGGAATGAGTTTTACGATACTTGCAGCACCTAATCGAGCAAGTGTCGAGCTGGTCAATGAAGTAACAATCGCTTTACCTTCCGTCTCCTTATAATCAACACCGTAAACCTTACAAAGCTGTTTGATCATATCCAACTGTAAAGCACTAACCGCAAAAATATCTGCCATTAAAACTGGAATCAACCCCATTCCCATAGACCATGCTACGTGGTTACGGATAATCGTATCCGCATCCTCATTAGGATCTTCAGAAGGCTCAGGAACATTTTGGTTCTTTTTGTCTCGCATCATATTATAGACTCTTTTAGTGGTCTGCTCACCGATGGTCTTTATTATTTTACCTGGAATGCTCATATATACTCTAAATTTATGATAGTTATTTAAAAATAGCCCTCTTTTGGGAAAAACCCAAACGTTTTGCCATTTGACCTTTCCATTAGGACGTAGAAAGCTTGAAAAAGTTTCCGTTATGGAGCCAATATTAGAACTTATCTACTTCATATATTTAACGATTATAACCCTAATTTCGTTTAAAATGAGCTAATTTCCCTACTTTTATTTGTATTATTATGGTTGATCTTATACCCCAATTATGAAAAAACTCAAACTGAATTTACCCAAGTTCTTTTTCCTTTTTTTGGTACTCCTCGTAACAGCTGGTTTTTTGGAAATTATTCAAGAATTCTTGCTTGCTGTGTTTTGGGCAGTCGTCTTGGCTATTTTATTTAGAAATGGATACGAGGAAATCTTAGAAAAATCAGGTAATCGTCCAAACTTAGCGGCAGGAATCACAGTTTTCTTTATCATTCTCTTAGGCATTTTACCGATTACTGGTGCGGTGTTAGCCTTGGTGAATCAGGTAGATGATTTGATCACGGTGCCTGAGCAAAGCACTGATATTTCTTTAGATGATAAAGTGGAAGAATTCCGAGACAGATTACCTATTGAAAAAAGTACGCTCAAAGCCTTAGGGTTTAGTAAAAAGAAAACTAGAAAAAAAGTTTCCAAAGCCATAGAATCCATGGTTGACGCGGGGATTGATTATGTCGTTTCTCTTACTCAAAACCTCTTTAGTTTTATTGCAAATTTTTTCCTTACCATTTATCTACTTTTTTATTTTCTTCGAGACGGTCGACAGATGGTTCATGATTTGATTCTTATTATCCCTATGGATGATAATTTAGAAAAAGAGTTATTTACTCGTTTTGAAAGCGTCACAATAGCAACGGTGAGAGGGAGTTTGGTCGTGGCGGTTTGTCAAGGGGTAGCAGGTGGATTATTATTTTGGGGCTTGGGTATTGACGGAGTTATTATTTGGACCATCTTAATGATTTTAACCTCTTTATTACCAATTGGTAGTGTTATCATTTGGTTTCCGTGGGTCTGTGTATTTTTTATGAATGGAGAGATTACCAAGGCCATTATTCTATTGGTTGTTGGAACTGCTTTTATTGGTCTTATCGATAATTTATTACGACCTCGCCTAGTAGGAAAAAACACTAAAATGCCTGATTATATGATCTTGGTTTCTACCTTAGGTGGTCTAGCTTATTTCGGTTTATCTGGTTTTGTGATTGGCCCTGTCTTTGCCGCATTATTTATGAGTTGTTGGCAAATAATGGGAAAAAAATACGGTAGTCTCGAAAAACCCAAAAAAACCATTGAATTTCATGAGAAATTTTAATCCCCTTATTGGAATAAAAGTCGACCATCGATAAAATATATTTTTTGACTCTTTTGGAAAAAACTAAAACAGATCTTTTTGTACTTGCAATCCAATTCTTTGTAAAACTTCTGCATAGTTACATCCCATATAATGAGAATAGTCCTCTATTAATTCTAGGTGAATATGGCTCCCTTTTTTTATAGAAAGATTTACTGCCTTTTCTACTTCATCTAACAGAAATAGTTCATCATTTTTTCCGTGAACCACGTAAATCGGAATCTTTAATTTTACTGGACGATAATAGCCAGCCATCGGAATTGCAGCAGTAAATAACTTAGGATATTTATTCGCTAAAAACCAACTTCCAATGCCTCCACTGCTATATCCAGTAACAATAATTTGTTCTTCTGAAACAGGCCAATGTTTTTTT
>CAZYAC010000007.1:9719-32961 GCA_964645475.1 uncultured Saprospiraceae bacterium
ACTGCTATATCCAGTAACAATAATTTGTTCTTCTGAAACAGGCCAATGTTTTTTTTGGTAAGAATTTAGGCATAAAAAAATTGGGTGAGCGCTTTATTTCTTATCGATCATAGAATTTTCGCATATCTCCACTTTTAAATTTTCGTCCTTTTCCAAAATCTGAACTCAAAGGTATTCGATATTGCTGATAAGCTACTCTTGCCATCCATGCGCCATAAAGCACAAAAATAATAGCAAATATACGCGCAATTCCTTCTGCTCCCACACTTGTTATCATCGCACCTACACCAATGAAAAGAAGTAATAAACCAATCATCAGTTTATATAAATGTTTCTGCTGTTCTTGATGGGATATTTCATAATGTACAATATAATCATCTATAGATTTTAATGCGGTGGCTCGATCAGCATCAGTCAAATCCAATTCAGACAAAGTTTTTTCAATTTCAGAATAATCCTTTCCTTCAAAGGCTAATGCTTGACAATGGTCATTTAATTCGTTTAAATCCATATATCGAAGATAATCAATGTTCTCAAAATCACCAAATTGAAAATTTTTTGTTTAAAAATTAAATATTTTACCATTATTACTTTGATAATTTAGTAAAAAAAGCCATATTTACTGTTTAACAAATCGAACGAATCATGATGTTAACTGAACTGATATTTTTGGGAATAGGCCTTTTAGTAGGTGGCATTTCTGCCTGGTTTATTGCCAAATATAAGTTTGCAGCAGCTAGCGGTTCTTTACCATTAGATGTGGTCAAACAGCAGTACGTCCTTAAAGAAGTTTTTTCCAATCTACAAGTGCAAGCAGACATGTATCGTGCAGATATGATGGAAAAGGAATCAGAAATACGTAACCTCACCAAATCTCTTTCCTCTCAACAACAAGAAAATTTAGGTCTAAGAGATAAACTAGAACAGGATCAGAAACAACTCACTCAGCTTCAGGGCCAATTTCAACGAGAATTTGAACATACCGCCAATCGGTTATTTAACGAAAAAACCCAACGCTTTAGCCAACAAAATCAGGAACAATTAAATAATATTCTAAATCCGTTAAGAGATCGAATTCGCGAATTCGAATTAGGAATTGAGCGACGGTATCTTGAGAAGACAAGAGATATGGTTTCGCTAAAAAAAGAAATTGAGCAACTCAGAGACCTTAATGTCCAGCTTAGTGCTGATGCAAATAATCTTGCTTCTGCCTTGAAAGGCGATAACAAAGCGCAAGGGGATTGGGGAGAACACCAGTTGGAATTATTGTTAGAAAAATCGGGATTGGTAAAAGGAGTTCATTTTACAACCCAGGCTAGTTATATTGATATTCATGGGAAAATTAAACGACCAGATTTTATCATCAATTTACCGGAGGGAAAACATCTGGTGATCGATTCCAAGGTTTCTCTAGTGGCTTACGAAAAATACTGTACAAATAATAACAAAGACAAACATCTAAAAGCCCACATTGAAAGCTTACGTCGACATATCAATGATTTGAGTAGTAAAAATTATCAGCATCTTTACCAAATTTCTTCGCCTGATTATCTGCTACTTTTTGTACCCATTGAGCCTGCCTTCGCATTGGCGGTGCAAAACGATCAACAGCTTTTTCTAGATGCGCTGGATAAAAACATAGTTATGGTTTCAAACTCTACCCTACTTGCTACGATGCGCACTGTTTCTTATATCTGGAAACAGGAAAAACAAAAAAAGTCCGTTCTAGAAATTGCCCGACAAAGTGGATTATTGTATGATAAACTATGCAGCTTTGTTGAAGATCTTCAGCAAGTAGGCCATAGAATAGATCAATCCCAAAACGCCTACCACTCAGCCATGAATAAAATGATGGACTCTAAAAAATATGGTGACACTTTGCTCGGCAGAGCAGAAAAAATTAGAAAACTAGGAGCTAAAAATACTAAACGATTGCCTAAGGATCTCATTGAATAAATTCCTTTTTATAACGAAGCAAAATCACCATTTGGCGTTTATACTTCCCTTGAATTGCATTCTCTGGCAATCATAGAGTTCTACCATCTAAAAGACAAAAAACAGGAATTACCGAAGGATTCCGGCTTAAAAATGGTCTAATGTATAATTGCCAATTAAAGTCAATAACGAGTAATTTAATTTTCGAAAACAAAATAAATTACTTGTTATTGTCAGCTATACTTCATTTGTCAATAAATTCTTTTGTTACTTTTGAGAAGAACGCCGTTCATTAATCAAATGCATGTCTTAAAGACGGACCATCAGCCAAATGGAAATGCATTTTTTTAACAGAGAGAATAACTTATTTATGCGACAATCATTACTCAAACTAGTATTGGGAGTAATCCTTTTATTACTTCCGAATCATCTTTTAATTGCCCAAAATCAAAATTCTTTTTGGGAAATTTCCAACCAAAACCAAACCCTTTTGCAAGCCTCCAGTCCGATGAAGACCTTGCCAACTATTTACCAGCCCTTCCAACTAAAAAATAAAACAGCTCTAAAAGAACTGATGGAAGAAGCACCAGTCAGATTTTCGGCTGAAGCTCAAAATTCACTTTATGATGTGATCATTCCGTTACCTATGCCTGATGGAACCACAACCAACTTTAAGTTGTTGAAGTTCTCTGTAATGGCAAAGGAACTCAGTTATAATTTTCCAAATATCCGAAGTTATACGGCCATTGGTATAGACGATCCTTCAGCAATCGCCAAGATAGATATTACCCCTAAAGGTTTTCATGCTATGATTCTTGCTCCTGGCAAAAGTCAAATCTATATTGACCCTTTGGTAGCTGAACAAAACCAATATATTTCTTACGATAGAAAAAATTTCCCCAACAAAGGAAACGGAATGGAATGCCACGTTGAAGCGGTAGCCAATGAAATACAAGAACCCATCAATAATAGTCTTGTCCCTGTTGGAGATTGTCAATTAAGACAATATCGGTTGGCCTTAGCTTGTACAGGTGAATACGCACAGTTTCACGATGATGGTGATGATACTAATGGAGATATTATAGCAGATGCCTTAGCTGCGATGGTTATTTCTATGAATCGAGTAAATGGTGTATTTGAGCAAGATGCAGGAATTACGATGCAAATTATATCTAACAATAATCTAATAATTTTTACCAATCCAGCAACCGATCCATATACCAATGGGAATGGAGGTGCGATGTTAAGTCAAAACCAAACAACTTGTGATAATATCATTGGGTCGGCTAATTACGATATTGGTCATGTTTTTAGTACAGGTGGTGGAGGTGTTGCCAGTTTAAGATCTCCTTGCAGCAATAGCCGAAAAGCTTTCGGGGTAACAGGTCTAGGTAATCCTGTAGGTGATCCTTTTGACATTGACTTTGTTGCTCACGAGATAGGGCATCAATTCGGAGGTAACCATACCCAAAACAATAATTGCCAAAGAAGTAATGCTTCTGTTGAGCCAGGCAGCGCTTCCACCATCATGGGATACGCTGGCATTTGTAATCCGAATGTACAAAATAATAGCGATGGCTATTTCCATGGAATAACCTTAGCAGAATTTGCTTCCTTTGTTACTGGAAATGGCCACAATTGTCCAACCATTCTAAGTAGTAGTAATAATTCACCAACCGCAAACGCGGGAAGTAACTATATTATTCCCATCTCTACTCCATTCGAATTGACCGCTGTTGGTTCCGATCCAGATGGCGATCCGATAACTTATTGCTGGGAACAAATGGATGACGAGAACGGAGAAAACATGCCTCCACAACCTTCGAATACACAAGGACCTAACTTCCGAAGTATTACCCCTACCCTTGACCCTGTTCGTACACTCCCTAATATAAATACCCTTTTAACAGGTGCAACTAACGATTGGGAAGTGCTCCCTGGAGTTAATCGAACCTTAAACTTTACGGTAAGTGTCAGGGATAATAATAGTGGATATGGCTGTGTTGCAAAAGACGATATGACGGTAACTACTTCTGCATCTGCTGGACCCTTTGAAATTACCTATCCAACAACTACAGAAACTTGGGAGGCTGGAGAAACTAGGACCCTTACTTGGGATGTAGCGAATACGAATTTAGCACCTGTGTCTTGTTCTCAAGTAGATATTCTAGTGTCTTTAGATGGAGGATTTAACTTTAGTACTATAGTCTCAAACGTACCTAATGATGGTAATTACGATTATGTAGTTCCCAGTATAGAAAGTCCAGATGTTCGTTTTAAGATAATTTGTTCGAATAATATATTTTTCACCATTACTCCTCAACCCATCAATATTGGATTTACTGAAATTTGTACAGTATTCAATAGTACGGATATTCCAATAGCCATTTCTCCAAGCGGTACACCGACTATCACTTCAGATTTAATTATTAATATTGGACAAGATATTAATATTAATAGTGTTAGTGTGGTAAATTTAATTGGAACGCATACTTTTACTGCAGATTTGGATTTTACCCTCATTCATCCAGATGGGGAAGAATTAAGTTTACTTAACGATGAATGTGGGAATAACGATAATTTTAATTTAGAATTTTCCGATGATGGCGGAGTTGTTGATTGTCCTTTAAGTAATATGCAAACTTTAGCACCTACCGACGCTTTGAGTGGGTTGAATGGACTAAACACTGATGGTACTTGGATCTTACAAATTGAGGATGATGCCAATCAAGATGGTGGTAGTCTTACTAGTTGGGGATTAGAAATTTGTTATTCAATTCCGCTTTCTGCTCTTCCGGTAGAACTAATTGATTTTACCGCAACTGCAAACGAAAAACAAGTTGACCTCTTTTGGGAAACGAGTAGCGAAATTAATAATGCAGGTTTTGAGATACAACGTAGTACCAACCCAAATCGAGGATTCGAATCCATAGGTTGGGTCGCCGGTTTTGGAACCAATAATGGACATAAATATACTTATTCAGATCATAAGGTTCAAGTTGGAGTAACGTACTTTTATCAATTAAAGCAAATTGATTATGACGAACGATTTGAATTTTCAAAAATTGTCACCGCGAAACTATCTGCTAATGAATTAGAAGTTGGAATTCGACCAAACCCTGTCGGTGGTCAGCTTACCCTTACCTTAGCATTAGAAGGCAATCATACTGCACAAATTTCGATAATTGATTTATTAGGACGAAAAGTCTTATTGGCTAATCCAGGATTTAGGGATTTTCAAGAAGAAGTTATTCAAGTTGAAAACCTTTCTAAAGGAGTTTACTTCCTTCATATTGAATTAGAGAATGGTCAACAGTCCGTCAAGAAATTTATTAAAGAATAAGGAATTTTCTTTTAAGGACGTTTTTAAATTAAAAAGCAGGTTGAGTAATATGATTTACTAAACCTGCTTTTTAATAGTTGATTTTAAAAATCAATTATCGCATGATCACAAAAGATGATTCTATTGTTGCAGTCTCTTTTATCCGGAATTGTACGCCATAGACTCCTGCTTGAAAACTACTGATATCTACTTCGATCGGTGCGTTAGGCAAAGCCTCATAAATATCTAAAAGGAATATCTGCCCTAACGAATTATATACCATCACCTCACACCTTAACCCTGCATAATCAGTCGTATTAAAAGTAACCTGGTTGGTAGCTGGGTTAGGATAAATAAGGGCCGTTGGTCCGAGATAAAGGAAATCAATTAAAACGGTTTCCGAATCAACATAGTCTCCATTCAAATCATATTGTCGAACATAATAATGATTTAGACCAAAAATGGGGGTTTGGTGCAAATAAATGTACGGTACCAAACCAGCAGCATTGCTAGTACTAGGTAATTCTCCTAACTGAACAAAATTAATTCCATCCTGACTATGCCAGACTTCAAAAAAAGCATTTTCAGATTCTGTGTTTGTAAACCAATCTATTTGAATACCTTCTTCTATTCGATATAAGGTAATATCAAGAATGGGATCTATAATAATCGGTGTATTATCTATATACTCCCACGATAGAACCGTAGAGGCAAAATTTCCATTTCCAGCTTCATCTGTGACCACATTTTCTGGAATAGAAAAACTCACCACGCCAAAATCAAGCGCCGTTAATTCGACATTATAGGCTGAATTGTTTTCAACAAAAGAAGATACAACTGCATTGTTGAACATTATATCATCTGCTGTGAGATCAGTAACTGTCTCACTGAATTCAATTTTTAGTTCGTATTCACCTTCCATCCCGGTTGGTAATTCTTCTAGGACAATCGTGGGACGAATCGTATCTGGTGCCAAGGGAATCAAATAATTTATTACTAATTCATTAGAACTTTCATTAGGATTATTAAACAGATCAACAATTGTTTCAGCATTCAACTGCACTCTAATTTCCCCTTCCTGTAATGGAGTTACCAAAACCGTAAAGACATTATCATTGCCTGCAAGATTTGACAATTCAGCGTTGCTGACTGAAAAATCTGCTATTTCTAAACCAATAATTTCTTCAGAAAATCTAACTTCTACGATGAATGCCTCTGACACTTCTGTTGTCATTGTACTCAAAATAACCTCTGGTGCGGTAACGTCAATCGGACCAAAATTAATTTGTAAAAAATTGGATACAAGATTTGAATTTCCAGCCGTATCGACTGCAACATCTGCGGGTAAAAATATGGATACTGCACCCACAGCACCTGGATTAACCATAAGGACATAACTCATTTCACTACCACTCAAATCTACACCAGCACCATTGCTAATATTAAAATCACTTATTTCTAATCCTGTCACCGGTTCATTAAATTCTACACTAACTGGAAAAACGGTATCAACTGCGTTTTGTGGGGTTGTAAGAACAACAATTGGTTCTTCCTCATCCATAAAATTTACAGATAATGTTCCCGAAGGAATATTACCATTACCTGCTTCATCCACCACTACACCCGCCGGAATTTTAAATCGAACAATGCCTACTGCTAATGGATCAATTAATACCGTATAATTCATATTTTCACCAAGAACTTCTATAACTTCCCCATTCTCAATAAAAAAATCTTCTATGGTTAATCCAAAAACTTCTTCAGAAAAACCAACTCCTACTGTGAATGGGCCACCAACATTTAGGCTACCTGCATTCAAGGTAGGGGCAGGAGGTATTGAATCCGTAAATATTAAATTATCCGCAGATAAATTGGTACTTCCTAAAAAGGAAATAAGGAAAAGGCTAATATAAAAAGACAAGGTATATTGGATCATAGGTACCAGAATTTGTGAAAAAACGGTAAATTTTTGATCTAAATTGATTCTGATTCGTTGTATCATTGAATTGTACTCCAAAGGAGCCAATATTGTTTCTAAAATATTAAACTAATTGAAATATGTCATTCAATAAATTAACCCCAGAAGAGGAACGCGTCATCATAAACAAAGGTACCGAACGTCCGTTTACTGGCGAATATACGGATAATAAATTACCCGGAATTTATATATGTCGGCAATGTGATACCCCCTTATATCGCTCTGAGGATAAATTTAATTCTAATTGTGGTTGGCCGAGTTTCGATGATGAAATCCCGGGCGCTGTCAAAAGAGTACCAGATGCAGACGGTAGAAGAGTTGAAATTGTATGTACTAATTGTGGAGGTCATCTCGGACATGTCTTTGAAGGTGAACGGTTTACAGAAAAGAACACCAGGCATTGTGTAAACTCTATATCCATGACTTTCCTGCCTGAAAACTCAAATCAAGCGCACCCGAAGACTGCTGGAGACTCTGAGGAAAAAATGGTTAAAATTTATTCCACTACCCAGCCATTACAAGCCAATCTAGCCGAAACAGTATTGAAAAATAATGGGATTCACGCTCATCGTATCAACAAACAGGACAGTAGTTTTTCGGTCATTGGAAGTATTGAAATTTACACAACAGAATCGGAAGCGGACAAAGCTAGAACTATTTTAAGTGAAAATGAATTTACTGAAATTAGGGACTAAAAGTGCTAACCGATTGATTTTCAGGGTCACTTAACAGATTTTTAACCAGCTTACCTATTGCGAATGGCACTAGATTTGCCTTAATTACCGTTAGATAATTGTATGATAATTCCCTGTTAAAAGCCTGCAATATGAGATTGTTAAAAACGTTTTCGGTAATATTTGTCCTAAGTTTTGGGGCTTTCTTGATTTTATCTTCTTTTTTAGGTAAAGGTGGTTTAGGTAAATCTACAACAGATCATCACCACCGTCATCATCATGGTTATGATTTTCAATCCAATGATCAGTTACTTTATATAATCGAAGAAGATCAGCCCAATGGAGATATCATAATTTTTGCAAAAAATATCGCTCACTGTCCATTAACGGTAGATATTCAATTTCCTGAATTGACTAATATGGATACGGATGTTGCTTTACCGTTCACAGCCGTCGTTCCGACTCGATCAGAAAAATATAAATTACTGACCATCTCACAATCTAAGACCTTGAAAAGTGGCAGTATGTCGTATCGCTATAGTTTCAATTATAATCTTGGAGATATTTTGAATGCAAAGCATGATGATTCGTACGAGTATTTGCTACCCTTTGCCTCAAATGAATCCTATGTTGTTGGACAAGGATATGGAGGTCGTTTTTCACATCAAAATATGAATTGTTTGGATTTTAATATGGACGTTGGTTCTAAGGTTTGTGCTGCTAGAGCAGGAACCGTAATCCGTGTCAAAGAAGATTCCAATACGGGTTGCAAAAGTGCTCGTTGTCAAGGGAAGGCTAATTATATTGTAATTTACCACGAAGACGGTACTTCAGCCAGATATATTCACCTTAAACATAATGGCAGTAAGGTACAAATAGGTGACAAAGTCAATGCTGGAGATGTTATTGGATATAGTGGTAATACTGGTTGGTCAAGTGGGCCTCACTTACATTTTGAAGTAAATCAACCTGGAAAAAATATTGTCTATACAATACCCACTACATTTAAAACTAAAAAAGGACTCGAAAGTCAATTAAGAGAAGGCAAAGCTTATACAGCTAAATAAAGGCAATCATTTTAGTTTTCTAAACAAAAGAAAAATTTAAAAAAGGTAATCGAAAGAAACGATTACCTTTTTTTAGTCAAAATTTAAAAATATTTAGGTCCCATTTTAATAACATACATCAAACCTATTGAAAATGGATAGAAGAACTTCCATCGGAATGCTATTCGGTGTTCCTGCTCCCGATAAAACCAATGCCACGATTACCAATTCTTTTGATCCTTATGTTGGCCCCTGGAATTTTTCTTTAGCCGCTCACTTACTACGTCGTACCACTTTCGGCCCTACCAAAGCAGAGATCTATCAAGCAGTTGAAGAAGGGATGGCAAATACCATTGAAAGGCTTTTTGGTCCTATCCCTACACTTACTCCTCCAGTATATTATGAGTTCACGCTTGATCCAGCTGTGCCTTTAGGACAGACATGGATAAACGATCAACCAGCAGAGGTTGAGGATATATCTGGTGCTCGAAGAAGATCTTGCTTATCTTGGCAATATCAAGCCATGCGGGATACCAGAATGCATATTATTGAAAAATTATCACTCTTTTGGCATAATCACTTTGTGGTAGCAGGATCGTCTCATGGACGCCAAATTTATAATTATCAACAGATTCTTCGAAGGAACGCACTTGGAAATTTTAAAACTTTTGTGGAAGAAATAACGGTTGATTCTTCGATGCTCCAATATTTAAATGGCACTAAAAATCGAAAAAATGGACCGAATGAAAATTATGCAAGAGAATTGTTGGAATTATTTACCATTGGTAAAGGCCCAACTGTAGGTCCCGGTGATTATACAAATTATACCGAAGACGATATTATTCAAATCGCTAGAGCTCTCACCGGTTGGCGCCATGCTTCACCAGCAGCAATTGGTTTTGATCCAACTATTCCAAGATATCTTTCCTCCCGTCATGATACAGGAGAAAAGGTCTTGTCTCATCGTTTTGATAATCAGATTATCCAAAATGAAGAAGAGAATGAATATAAACGAGTGATTGATATCATCTTTCAGAAACCCCAGGTAGCGACTTATATTTGTGAAAAACTTTACCGCTGGTTTGTTCATCCAGAAATTTCGCCGGAAGCAGAAAACCTAGTGATCCCTCTAATGGCTCAATTACTAATTGACAATAACTATGAAATCAAAGAGGTCATAATCGCCTTACTTTCTTCTGAGCACTTTTATGATTCTTCTATACAGGGCTGTATGTTGGCTCATCCAATCGATCATTTATTTAAAATCCTGAGTACTTTCCAAGTGCCGATGCCAGATAATTTTGTGACAAATTATCAGGTAATGAATTTTTTTAGAAATGCAATGGTTGATACAGGAATGGAAATCCATAGACATCCCTCTGTAGCTGGTTGGAAAGCATTTTACCAAGCACCTCAGTTTGACAAATTGTGGATTAATTCTTTTAGTTTGACACTTCGCCAAAATTTCACCCAAAGAATCGTTGACGGATTTAATAAAAATGGTTTTCGGATAGAATTAGATGTTTTAGAATTCGTAACAACCTTAGAAAATCCAGCCGATCCAAACGAGTTAATTCGGGAAATAGGCAATCTTATATTTGTTCAATCGCTAAACGATGAACAAATTACCGCACTAAAGGAAATCTTGATCCCAGGACTTCCCGATTTTGAATGGACGGTAGAATATGGAGACTTCGCTAGTGGAAACTGGGACCTTGAAGATGCTATAAAGTCCAAGTTAAAGTCACTTTTTTCGATTATGCTTAATATGCCAGAATTTCATTTTATTTAAATTGTATCCCAAAAAAATATTCAATTATGAAAAGAAGAACCTTTATAAAAAGAAGTTCTGCGGTTTCTGTTCCTGTTTTTCTAGGAGGAGTAAAAGTCTCTCCTTTGAATAATCCTTTTTTCAATTTATTAGATGGAGACGACAAAGTTCTTGTTCTAATTCAATTGGATGGTGGAAACGATGGGTTAAATATGTTGGTTCCAAAAGATCAGTATGGTGCTCTGGCAGAAGCTCGACAAAATGTCTTGATCCCTGAATCTGACATTCTTGACTTAACTGATACATTAGGTTTTCATCCAGTAATGGATGACCTAAAAAATGTTTTTGAACAAGGAAAATTGAACATCGTCCAAAATGTTGGATATCCAAATCAAAACCGCTCTCATTTTCGTTCGATGGATATTTGGCATACTGCCTCTGAGGAAGATGAATATTTAAGTACAGGCTGGCTTGGACGTTATTTTGAAATATTGGCCCCAAATTACCCAACTGGTTATCCTAACACAGAGAATCCTGATCCATTTGCTCTCACTATAGGTTCAGCAGTAAACGAAACCTGCGAAGGATCCAAGGGGAGTTTTAGCTTAGCGCTAGTCAACCCAAATAACCTTACCCAGTTAAATACTCCTATCTCTACTACCCCTCCAGGCTCCTGCTATGGAGACAAACTTGATTTTTTGAGCACAAGTATCATACAGACTAATGCTTACGGATCGACTATCGAAACTGCCAATATGAATGGCAATAACCTATCCACAAAATATGATGAAAATAGTGCTTTATCAGAAAAATTAAAACTGGTAGCCCGTTTAATTTCAGGCGGTTTAGAAACCAAGGTGTATATAGTTAGCTTAGGCGGATTCGATACACACTCCGATCAAGTGGTTGAAGGTAGCAACGCGACAGGAGAACATGCAGATTTACTCCAAACTTTGTCCACAGCCATATGTGCATTTCAAAATGATCTTGAATTATTAGGATTAGAAGAACGTGTGGTCGGAATGACCTATTCTGAATTTGGTCGTCGGATTGCTTCTAATGCCAGTTTCGGAACAGATCATGGGACCGCAGCTCCGATGATGCTCTTTGGGTCATGTGTTAATCCAGCAATTATTGGAGATAATCCAGTTATTCCAGAAGCGGTAGATATACAAGAAGGTGTTCCTATGCAATACGACTTTCGATCTGTTTATGGATCTGTTTTAGTAGATTGGTTCGGAGTAGATACCCAAACTGTCAAAGATTTATTATACGAAGATTTTCAGCATATTCCAGTCTTAGAGAATTGTCTTACCACCTCGACTTCTCAGGTTATGCAAGCGGATGAAATTTCTTTTAAAGTTTATCCAAATCCATTTGGGAATTTTGTGAACCTCGAATTTTCAGTTGAACCTGGATTCGTTAAAATCAGTCTCTTTGATGTTCTAGGTCACGAAATAAAGGTCATAACAAATCAACGTTTTTCAGGAGGAAACCACCAGTTAAAAGTCGAGACTCATCAGATAGCTTCAGGCACCTATTTTTATCATATCCAAACGGAAACCGGTCGAAAAGTAGAACGGGTTGTTAAATTCTAAGATAAATAATAGACTTTATTCTAAAATAATCGAAGAACAACTATTCAGGATTTAATCTCCATTCCTATCTATTTTTTCATATTAATTTAATCGCATCCATTATCCAATGGGCTACTTCATTTGGGAATTCCAATGGAACCAAATGACTGGAATTTTCTAAACCCCATAAATTAGCTGCTGGTAATTGCTTATTTATTCGCTCCCAAACTTTTGGAGAAATTACATCGGTGTTTTCCCCTCGAAGAATATGAACCGGTATTTCCAATTTGAATAGTTCATCAATAGCATAGGGAACTGTTGCATAAATCCTTGATTCCCATGCTTTTGGGAAAGCCAACTTAATTTGCCCTTGAGCGTCTTTTATAGTTCCATATTCTATCCAATCGTTGATCACCTGATCAGACAGATCTCGAAAAATTCGCTTTTTTCGATAAGAATTAAAGAGGACTTCTTTATTCTGCCACTGGTCTTTTCGTTTGTTGGCAATTTTAGAAACGGGTATGATCTGTTGGCGTAACGGAATAGGGGTTACTTTAAAAAACCATTGATAATATTTAGGGAATAAAACAGGTTCTAAAAGGATGAGCCGACGGAATAAATCTGGTCTTTTACGAGCTGCAAAAACAGAAACCACGGCACCAAGGGAATGGCCAACTCCGACTATGTTTTTTAAGTTTTGTTGATCCAAAAATTGGATTAGATCATCTGCCAATTGTCGCCAATCAGTTAAGGTGGAAGGATTAGCATTGGGCCATAACGGACGCTGCTTAATCCCTATCACATGATAGTCTTTTGTCAATGGCTTAATTAACTGCTGATAAGATCCTGGCGGATAAGCATTGGCGTGAGCAAAATGAATGGTCTCCCCTTTTCCTCCAAATTCAAAATGAGGTATATTGTTTTTGATGATTTAGTTATTTTTCTAGTCTTTTAAAAAAGTCCAAGTAATTTCAACCTTTCGTTTTTCCTTATCCGGTAAAGAATTAAGCATCTCTCCTTTACCTTCAACCATTATGCAAAGGGATGTATCTCTAACGTTTAGAATCTCGTTTTGTTCTAAGAATTCGACTACAGAATGGGCCCTTTTTTCGGACAGTATTTGATTATTTTCAGAAGAACCAGTTGGGTCTGCAAAACCTATAATAGAAATGGATTGAATAAGTTGACCTTTCGTTTTTTGTAATAAACCTTGAAGTTTGATTTGAGTATCACTCCTAAGGCTGAATTCACCAAATTCAAAAAAAACAGAAAGCGAAGCATGCGTTAATTTTGAAGAATTTTCAATCTTATTAATTTCAATAGAAACTTCCTTTGTCGGCTGAAGTAAAATATCTAAACGATAGTTTTTTTTATTTCTTAAATCAGGAACGAGTTCTGAATAATGATAAGGTTGATAGCCTTTTGTTGAAATAGTAAAATCAAATTTATCCTTAGACTTAAGGCAGCGAAAAAACCGACCATCGGGATCGGTAGGTATCAGAGAATCATTTATCCTATGCAGAACTGATTGCACCGGAAAATTGGTAACGGAATCCTTTACAAAACCTTCTACAAAGATCAATGATTCATTGGGTAATGCTTTTTTTAAATCAAATTGATAAATATCCAATTTTCCCTGCCCACCAGGTCGATCGGAGGAAAAATAACCAGAAAGTCCATCACCTGCCAGGAAAAACCCTAATTCACGATAACCCGTATTTATTGGAGCACCGAGATTAATCGCCACTCCCCAAGTTCCATCTTCTTGCAGATGGCTCATAAAAATATCTTGCTCTCCCAGCCCCAAATGGCCGGTAGAGGAAAAAAATAGCGTTTGTCCGTCATCTGTAATAAACGGTGCCTCTTCATCCATTTCGGTATTAATGGTGGGTCCTAAATTTTCAGGTTCGCTCCAAGAATTGTCAGACTGAAGTCGGCTCCAATATATATCAGTAGACCCAAAGCCATTCGGTCGATTACT
Organism: uncultured Saprospiraceae bacterium; assembly: GCA_964645475.1. Classification (GTDB taxonomy): domain Bacteria; phylum Bacteroidota; class Bacteroidia; order Chitinophagales; family Saprospiraceae; genus JALZUU01. Next base: position 24,004 of record CAZYAC010000007.1, read on the forward strand.
TGCAAAAAAAATACTTCCTCCATCACAGCTGATGCAAGCTTGAGATTCCCAACGATTTGAATTAAGTGACCCTGAGATCGTTTGAGTTGAAATAATTTTTTGATCCTTTACGATTGCTGATTGGATATCACAATTTCCATGAACGTTTCTTCTTTGGCAAGCGGTAAAATACAATTTCCTTCCATCTCGGGTAAAGGTGGCCATTCCTTCATTCGTAAAGGTATTAATAATGGAATCTAACATGGTCGGAGAAGACCAAAGGGCATCTTTTTTTTTACTCAAATAAAGATTTTCATCGAGGTGTATCTTTCCCTTGCGAGTAAAATATAAGTGAGTTCCATCTTGCACTAAGAAAGGGAAATATTCATCTCCCGAAGAATTAAGTGGTAATCCTAGGTTGATAATCCTAGATAAATATTTGGAAAAAGGAGCTTCTTTTGCTAATTCACAAGCCTGCAGATTTCTTGCTAATTGACGTGCATAAGTTGCTTCAAGTTTAAATTCTTTCTCACCATTTACTCCAAATGCTGTCAATGGTAATTTTATGATTTCAGCGAATTGATTAAAATAATTTTCAGCCTTCCCATAATTACCAGCACGAAAAAAAGCCATGGCCGCTTCGGCATATACAATTCTGGAAAATTGCGGATTTTTTTCAATTATCTTTTCTAGTGATTCAGCAGACGCTTCAAATTTACCTTGGATTTGATAGACGATAGATAACCCACGAAGTGCTACTAAGTAATCTGTTTTTATTTCAAGTATTTCTAGATATAAAGTTTCTGCCCGTTTAGGTTTATTATTCAATAAAGCATCTTCAGCAGCTTTAACTTTGGCAATAATTCTTTTAGGATGTTTCTCGTAATCTGTTTTTTGAGCATAACTTGATAGGGATAGAAAAATTAAAATAACAAAAAATAGGACGTTATTAATAAAAGGCATTCTTAGTGTTTTAGGTTTACATCTTCTTTTCTAAAACGTTCTAACAATAAATTTTATTCTTAAATAAATTCCTAAGCGAAGAAAATCCTGTTCTATAACTTATAAAACTATTTTCCTTTTAAAAAACGGGGAGCAACTTTACCAATTATCCCCATCCAATAAATCTCCCAGACCACCAAGCACACTTCCTTCTCCTTTTCCGCCTCGCCTGTAGTTTTTAGAGCTTCTCAATACTCGATCGGCCAATCTACTAAAAGGAAGTGATTGGATCCATACTTTTCCAGGACCTTGGAGACGAGCATAATAAACTCCTTCTCCTCCAAAGATCATATTTCGAACACCTTTGATCATTTCGATATCATAATCCACACTACGAGTAAATCCTACCAAGCAACCTGTATCAATATGGAGTACTTCTCCCATATCTAAATCTCGTTCAATAACCGTTCCACCGGCATGCATAAAGGCCATTCCATCTCCTTCAATTTTTTGCATAATAAAACCTTCACCTCCAAAAAAACCACGCCCCATTTTTTTAGAGAATTCAATACCTACTTCTGCCCCTTTAGCAGCGCAAAGGAAGGCATCTTTTTGGCAAACAACTTTACCTTGTAACATAGAAAGATCAAGAGGTATAATTCTACCTGGATAAGGTGCAGCAAAAGATACTTTTCTTTTCCCAGATCCTCCGTGGGTAAAAGCGGTGAGAAAAAGGCTTTCTCCAGTGATTAAGCGTTTTCCTGCGGAAAGCACCTTTCCCCATATACCCTTATCTTCGTGGTTTTGACTCCCATCTCCAAAGATGGTTGCCATTTCAATTTCTTCATCCTTCATCATAAAACTGCCAGATTCGGCTATAACAGTTTCATAGGGATCTAACTCGATTTCGACAAATTGCATTTCCTCTCCAAAGATTTGATAATCAACTTCATGTGAATTCATACTGGTAATTTTCAGGTTTAAAATAGTTTTCTCTAATTAAGGATCAATAAAAGAATAACTTATAACATTTGACTGCTTCTTTTGCACCTACTCTTCGACCCTAAAAAACTCCCCGAATCAAGTTCGGGGCAAGCTATTATGCTCGGCATAAATCGTTTTTTAGGGACTCGATTAGCCACAAAATAATCAACTCAAACCTTTATAACTTATTTTTTAATCGATTTTAAGATAGCAGAAAGGTAGTAATAATGAGACAGATGACAATTATTTTTCGACCAAATTAAAAATAAATTATACAGATAGCATAAAATTTACTGGTCCGCAAAATCTCAAGGCGTCAGTCGAGATGGGATTACTTATTTATCTAAGGAAAAGTTGAAGGTATGATGCAGATGGAATTAATTTTGGCGGTCGATTTGGATTTTAATTTTGAGAATTAGTACTCATTGTTTTTTCATTCCTCGAGTTCATAAATAGAATTTACCACAGGTTGTCCAGTATAGTTGGGACCAGCCTTATCGTCAGCTCCAAGGTAACGTAGGTTTGTTCTAATCTTTTGTGGCCCTGAGATAGAGATCAGTTTTTTCTTTTGATCATACCTGATATTATTTTTTTTAAATAAATTTAAAGCGAATTTTCTAGGATTTTCACTTCCTTTGATCACGATATTGTCTAGGTCAAGGTTACCTATAAACAATCCGTCTTTTTTTAGACTTGATGCTGCAGTGGTTATTAACTTTAATTTGTCCCCAATATAATCTAAGGATTAAAAAAAAATTAATTTCTAATATCAATCGTCCAAAAAACAGAACTTACAATGGTGAAACCACCCATGCTCGTCCGAAATAATTTTCTAAAACATGGAATTATTTCTTCACCATTTTTCTATTTACTATTCCTGCCGTAGTCTTAATCTCCAACAAATAAATACCCGCATTTAAGAAAGAAATATCAATTGGTTGTTGATCGTATACGACCTCTTTCAGCAGTTGTCCGGCAAGATTATGAATTGAAACAGTTGTTATTTGGTAATTCGGATCTTCCATGCTAATCTCTAAATGGGTAGTAACTGGATTGGGAAAAGTGGTAATCTTTAAAAGATCATCTAAGCTTTCAGAAGTAGAGACTCCGATGGATTCAGAAAAAGAATAAACAGTACCAGAAGGAATTACCCCTTCTAAGAAAAGAATTTGATCCGTGTCTCCAAACACTTCTATAAGCTCTGCCGTTTCTGGAGGTCCTCTTAAGACAAGTGCTTCTCCAGTAAATTCCTCTGTATCTAAATTTATTTCTTCGATAAGACCTATTATCGATCCTGTTTGTTCATCGAAAGATGCTTCAAGGTTGGTGATGGAATTATTTCCAAAACGAATTTCGATATTATTCGTTCCTTCATATAACCACATTTGAAAATTTGTAAAATCACTAGAAATATTATCTTGTTCTATTTCAGTATAAAAACCAACATTGTTCCATTCAACTTTTAATATTCGATTACCTGCTGTTCCTTCGAGCAAATAGGAAATATTAGACAATGAACCTGGTGTTGGTTCATCAGCATTGAAATCATACCCTCTATCAATTATGTCCGCACCATATGGCAATAAAAGAGGAGAAAAATCAGTCGTATTATTGGCAATACCTAACGAACCTCCTACTCCAATTTCCAAAATTGCTAGTTCCGTATAGGTCTGATCAAAAAATTGGAAACTGAATCCAATCGGAATATTAAATTCAGGATCATCCCAAGTCATGTTTCCATTTAAGGAAGTGCTTCCAACCAGATCAAAATAGGTCTCATTAGAAATAGTTAATTGGTAGGATTGGGCGCTGATATTCAAAGCCAAGCTAAAGAAAAAAATACTTAGTAAATATCTAATTTGCATAAAAATAATATTAGGTGAAATACTTGAGTGATAAATATTTATAATTCAAAAGTATAAATAATTTAGGAATACTAGCGGACTCCAGCATCTTCCTTTTTTTTGATATAGGCCAACGCTCGCTGAATATCTGATAATAATTTTTTAGAAGAAGTGATAGAATTCTTAAGCATCTTTCTTCTTTTAATATCTTTGATCTTGATGGAGTTAAAGGTTTGGATGGCATCACTAACGTCCAATTCCGCTTGCTCTAGATTTTTCTTAACCAGTTCGAGAGAATGATCAGGTCCTTTAAATTTTCTTTTTTGGGCTGCAACGAATTTGTTAAAAACTTTTGAAGCCTTGTTACATTTTTCACTGGCAATATTCAAGACATCTACCTTTTTATTCAGATCCTTGTTCTTAAGTCGATTTTCAATACGTGCTCTCCATTTCATCATAGAACTCGTTCCTTTCCCTAGCGCCAAAGATCTTTCTAATTGATCTTTAAGTTGATCACCTTCTTTTTTTTCCAGATAATCAGCGATTGCCTTTTCTGGATTATAAGGCTTGTCTGAGAAAATCAATTCGTTGTTTTTTTCAAAATCTTGATAACTTATAGGTTCTTGTAGTTGCCAAATAGGATCATAGGGCATATGCGTTTCTATCATTTCCGAAGGATCTATTTCGTACCACTTCGGATTATATTCTTTAATAAATCGCTTTCCATCTTTTAAATAGCCAGCACCCCATGTTGGATCATACAACATCCATTTATTCTTGACTTTGACAGCGTTCCAGGTGTGGCCAATTCGACTGTTTAGTCTACCTTTACTATTTTTGGTATAACCGGGAATGATAAACGATTCGTATCCTAATTCTTTGACAAGTTCATTAAACAAAATCGAATAATGTTCGCAGACGCCTCTCTTTTTGCGTAGTACCTCTTTAAGAAGGCCTTGCTCTTTTTCTTCCTTAGATGTATAACCTGTTTTTCTTTTTGAGGTCGGTTTTTTTTCTCTACTCTTTGCCTCGGATGCATCATAACGAATATTATCCGTAATCCAGTTAAAAACTGATTCAATGGTGTCCGTTTTGAATTCTATTTTTTGGATTACTTCCTTGGCAAGATTGGATTGAGCAACCGAAATTTGGCTGATGAGTAAAAACAAAAGGGTAAGTCTTATCATGGTAGTTATTTTTGCTAGTAAAAATAACCAATTTTGTTGTTAAGCGTTTAGAAATAAATTGATTTTTCTTCTTTATTTAATGGTAACTTCAGCTATTTTGGAACAATAATCCTCATAGGAGTAACGCGCTGTATTTTTGATTTCGTAAGTACCATGCCCCGAACGGGTAGAGTAAGCCGAAAGCTGATAATATTTAACCATTTCTTGACTTGAACTTGTGTCGTGAAACCATCTAAATTTAGGTTTATCCAATAAGGTACTGATAGAAGGTTTTTCATAATCTCTATTTCGTCGGGTAATCCTCGTTTTTTTATCTTTCCCTCTTTTCCGTTTGCGCTTTACCAATTTACGGGAATTTCCATCCTTATCTAGTATTGTTTCTTAACATTTTAAAAAGGGATCCTTAAGATCCAACCATATTATAGTTTACCTAAGGCCGATGGCAATCCCATAGCTCTTCTCCACGCGGCTAGTTGTCCGAGATGCATAGACTCATGGGTAACGCACATAAACATCAATAGATCTCCTAAGGTTGGAAAATGATGTTTAAATCTCCAAGTAAAAGGTTCTATTAATAGTTTTTCGTCAAGATTTAAAATTAAATTTTCCACCAGTTTATGTTCGGTGGTCAAGGCTTGTAAAAGTTCGTTTTTATTAGGATACTTGTTGGCGTCAGGATCAGGGAGGGTTGGATCGCCAGGGCCGTTTCTTTTGAAAAGGGTTTCCCAATCTTTAGAAAATTCATACGGTCCACCTAAATATTTTGCCGTTAAGGCAGCTCCAGATACAAGATGACCAAGTGTAAATGCTGGATGGTTTTCCAATCCCTTGGCAGGGGTAATTGTCATCCACTCATTTGGAAGGTCATCCACCAAAATTTTGGCATACTGTAGATTAAATTGGTAGGAAGAAACTAAAGCGTTTTTCATTTCCAATAAATAGATGGTCTATTTCAAGAAGAAATTGAGGTTACTTTTCAATATTCAAAAGCGGCATTAAACAGTTTTCTGAATTTCCGACGGTAAGCACAAAGCTTTGCACAGCTCCGGTGCCATCAGCATAGGAAGCTGGATTCCATCGTGGCATATTACGAACGGTGTTGAGTAACGTTTGATTTATAGCATCAAATTTTCCTGATTGATATTCAGCACCAAAAACTTCAGCTTCATTAATATAGCCAGCTTCATTAATACTAAACTTAATAGCCGTCATATCGTAATTCTCAAAATTATTGGCCTCAATGTTTTGGATGGCGTTTTCTTTAAGATATTCGTATAAGGCTTCTTGACCTTCTGAAAAATTCGCTGAATTTTCAGGATCAATTGAGAAAGAAAAATCGATGGTTTTAGGGTCGTTTTGAATGAGATTATTCTTTGGCAAATAATTGATCCGAACATGAATTTCTTTTTCTGAATCGGCGTTTGCGAGTAATTCTTTTTGTTTAGCTGTAAAAGTTTCGCTTTTACTAATGGCTGATTTCAACTCACCGTCTTGACAGACTTGAATTTCAACTCCAAAAAACTCGCTAACCCATTCAGATTTGTACTCGAGATGGAGGTGGTTGTACTTGTTTTTAAGCTCACTTAGGGTATTCGCCTCTACTAATTGTTTTTTAGAAACAGAGATATAAGGATAAACTTGGTGGACCTCATAAGGTGGTGAGGTGTTGTGGGTGTTTTCTAAAGCAAAGGAATCTTGGTTCAGTATTAGAAGACTGAATAGGATGGTAAAAATTTGGATAGTTGCTTTCATGCTACTAAGTTAGATGTTTTTTTAGATAAATGAGTAATAAAGAAAGCATCAAAAGGTTAAAGTTTTTAATGGTCTTCAAGATTATCCCAATCATAAAAATTAGATGCTTCATTAAGTTTAAATCCAGTGGCAGGATAAAGTTGATTTCCAATCTGGTTAGAGATTTCTGTTTCCAGCATTAATCCTGCAGCTTTGGTGTCTTTGGCAAGTTGTTTGGCTCTAGCAATCAGCAATTTTGAAATACCGAGACCACGAGCGTTTGGATGCACAAATAGGTCATTAAGTAGCCATAGTTTTTTCAATCTAGTGGAAGAAAAAAGAGGATACAATTGCACAAACCCAACAAGTTGCGTATCTGCATTTTCACAGACGTAGATTTTGGAATCCATGAGTTGAATTCTATTAGATAAAAATTCTAACGCGGTTTTTCGATCTGGATCCTTTCGATAATATTTTCGATAACCTTCAAATAAATCTGTGAGTGGTTCTAAGTCTTTGTTGCTAGCAGGTCTGATGATCATAGTTTTCTAGATTATTTTTGGTTATTAGAAATTTGATAAATACAAAATAGGTTCTATTCTTTCATTGGAATCTCGGAAAAATGCACGAACCATTGTTAAAGATAGGTTATTTATTATCCTACTATAAAAATGACTTATCAATTGTTTTATGGTATTCTCGTTTTTTCCATACACCTGTAAAATTCGTTCTTCTTTCAGTGCCAATAAAATTATTGTTTGAGGAAAGTCCGTAAATCCGGCTTTTTTGAGTGATTTTTTCAGTCGATATAGAACCGCTGGTTCTAATTTTTCCAGGACCGTTTGAATGGTTTCTTTGCCTTTGATGAGTTTAGTTTTAGGGATCGTTATACTTTTTTCTTTTTGGCAAATAGAGTATATCAAGATGCCGAGGATAAAGAGAATAAAAAGCTTTTTCATGAATCTGTTTTTAGAATTCAGAACATTTGTACTAGGTCAAAATTGTTATTTCAATTTGTGATCTAACTGGTTTACCATCTTTAATGGCTGGTTCCCACTCCGTAAGCTGTTCTAAATAACTTCTTCCGTAATCACAATTTGTTTTCCCAATAGAATTTAAACCTTCATCATGGGTCAAGGATCCATCTGGTTCAATAATGCAAATAAAATACACCATTCCATCGCAGCCGTTTTCAGGATCGGTAAACCTGTTAAATAGTTTTTCATCTCCGATAAAGCGTGCTTTTTTGTCAGGATTAAGTAGCAACCTCTACATCCAAGATCCTCCGATGATAATTAATCTGTCCGAGATGATAATTCAAGTGTCCGTAAAGGTGTAGTAAGGTAAACTCCATTCCTGTTTCTTCTTTCCAAATAACCATTGGAAAATTTTTATTAAGGTCCGTTGCTTCGATTTGGGATAAGGCATCTCTTACAATTTCAATCGTTTCATCAATTTCTTGGTATAGTTGAGTCCGAGCCACATTTTTACCAGCAAATTCAAAATCTCTTTTCCGGATATATCCTATATTTCCTAAACCGTTTCCAATGAACGTTTTTAAATTACCAATTAGGTGTAGGCAAAGATTTCCTCCGGAATTTTTTATAGAATTTTCGATTTTCCAAAGATTTACCTCGTTATTATAAAGTTTAATTTCTGCTTTTAGGCGATTAAGATCTCGGACGAACAACTCTGTTAAAGGGGTAGTTATCATAGTAGATTGATTAAGTTTTAATATGTTTTTTCAAATTAGTTAAAAGATCGTTGGAATCCTAAATTTAAAGTTGAGATTTCTTCAATAAAATCTTATCAACTATTTACAATTGGCATTTATAAAATGACCGCCTCCTTTACCGCCTTAATTTCGGCCGGTGCTGGAACTATTTTTGCAGAATATGAACCATTAAATCAAATTTTGCCTGCTATCTTTTCCACCGTTTGGTTGGTTTTTTGCTTGATTTATTTTTCCAAATACGCAAAAGAACCGGTGGCAACCTAAAATTGGATTTCACCTCTGACTGGAAGGTTTGGCGCTCAAAATATTTTGAAAACGAACCACTTTAGAAAAGGACTTGGGTGTGGTTCCTACATAATAATTAAATAATCTACACAATTGTCGCTGTCTGATTCCAGTGTTTAAATCTGTTTCTAAATTAACCACTCCAAACTTACTAAGGATTAAATCAATCGCATCGTACAATCGAGCATCTTCATTAAAATTCATTTTCTCTATTTCCTTTAATACACTGTGCATTAAGTTGCTTTGTATTTTGAATAGGTTGTTTTTGGTG
>CAZYAC010000008.1:0-14977 GCA_964645475.1 uncultured Saprospiraceae bacterium
TCAAGTCATATTCATTAAACATATCAGGAGAAACTTCGCGAAAAGCTTCTCCTGATAAACAACGAAAAAATCTTTCTCGTTGTTCTATAGAATAAAATATATTTTTTAGTTTTTCTTTAACCGCCTTTTTTCAATTTGAATAGTAGTCGGTCCAGCTACGATCTTAAATTCGGTACGTCGATTATAGCGATGCTCATCGTCTTCACATTTAACACCATTGACACACTGATTACGAATTTGCGTTTCTCCATATCCAACATCCTGAATTCGATCCGTGACGATACCGCGCTGTACCAGCCAGTTTTTAGCCGAAGTAGCACGACGCTGCGATAGTTTTTTATTATACCCTGAAAGCCCTTGACTATCCGTATGAGAAGATAATTCGATCACCATATCTGGATATTTGTTCATGAGCTCTGCTAGATAAGATAAGTCAGCTTCTGCTTCGGTGAGGATTTTATCATCATCAAAATCGTAGAAGATATTACCCAATTCAATTGGCTCATTAATCGTGTACTCTTCATACTCAGGCTCTTCCGGTTCTGGTGGCGGTGGAGGTATAAACGTTAGCACTAATTTTTGTTCAAAGCTGGTGGTTGTAGTGATTCCAACGGTATTAAATTGTAGAGTATCAGAAACAAATCCCTCTTTAGAACCAATCACCATGTAAGCCATTTCTGACTTTAGTGGGAAACCAAAAATATGAGAAGCCTCATTCGTTTTATCATTCGTCATGCCCATCGTATTATTGGTCATTTCAACCAACTGCACATTAGCACCATTAAGTGGTTTTCCGTCTGAGAAAGTAAGTGCCTGTAAATCCAGTACCACTTCTTCTTTTGACAGCTCCCAAATATCTGTACAACAAGTTTTTCCTTTCAAGGATTTACCACCTTCGCGGTTAGAAACTAAGGTACCACTATATCCATCTTTATCAATAGAATAATATAAGTCATCCACCATAGAATTATAGGGTTTTCCCATATTCATGGGTGCACTCCAAACACTACCGTTCCATTCTGATTTAAAAATATCAAATCCACCAATTCCAGGATGACCTTCGGAACTGAAATATAGATTTCCATCCACAAAGTATGGAGACTCATCGTCCATATCTGAGTTGATAACATCTCCCAAGTTTACTGGTGAGGCGAATCCCTCGCCTTGTCGGGTCGCGTAGTAGATATCGTAACCTCCGTAACCACCGTCCATATCAGACACGAAATAGATTACTTCGTTACCGAATAATTCTCCAGTAGCAGGTTGACGAATGATATAGTCTCCGTTTATACCGGGTACTTCATTGGCTGGTGACCAACCTTCGTCGCCTTTATCACTATAGTATAATTTACTTTCATTTAGTGCATTTCCTTGTAAGGTAGCACGTGTAAAATACATACGTTGACCGTCGCGGCTAAAAGAGATGTTTCCAGTATGGTAACCTTCACGATTAATATTCACACCCCCTGCTTCCATCGCTTCTTCCCAACCGTCTTCTCCTCTTTTGGAGAGAAATAATTTAGAATGATAGTCATTGTCTCTGCTACCAAGCTCTTTGATTTTATTTTCCCGCATGGCGGTAAAATACATTTCATCTTTAGAGGCCAGTAACGGCGAATATTCAGAAGATTTTGTGTTCACTTTTTTACCCGCATTCACGAGTGTTATTTCCATATTAGGCTGCATGGATTGCGCTAATTTTGCGCCTTCGATTTCTCGTTTTGCCCGAGCAATATTGACGGGATCTTCTGCTTCACTAATATATAGTCTCAATTCTTCAATAGCATCGGGATAATTACCAGTCATCTTTAAGGTTCGACCATAAATATAACGAACTTCTGGAAGGAAAGGATTTGGCTTTTTTCGAGATTTTTTTTCTACCACTCGCTTATACCAGCGTCCAGCTTTAACATAATCACGCAACATAAAGTTAAGATCGGCGATTTGTTTAGCTACGGCTAGATCGCGTTCTTCTTTATAATATTTTTCAAACCACTCGAGGGCCTGATAGTAATCTTTTTTCTCCAGTTGCGCCTGTGCAATTTCTAGTTTCTGATTGTTAGTGGTTTGGCCACGTAGTGGTTGCGCTTCAACTTTAGAAAGAAATGCAAAACATAAAAAGCTTAAAAATATATATCTCATCTTTATAATTTTTTGTCCGTTGTGGTTAAGGAATGAATTAATAATCCATTCTAAAAAAATCGATTCGTTATTTGGTTGATTATAAACGTGGGCAAATAACAACGGGCTTAACAGCCGGGGCTTTAAATATTTTAATAATATAGCTTAACGCAAATTCAAATGCTCCCTGTCCGTTGTTAATATCCGAAAGATCAGAAACGGTAAAGTCATAGCTTGCTCCAAAACGGAAAGATTTATAATCAACTCCTAACAACGCTGAAACTGCGTCTCCTAATCGGTACCCGGGTCCTAATTTTATAATCATTGGATCTTTATCATTCAACTTATACCCCACCATCGCTTGTACTTGTATTTCATTGGAAGCGAAGGCTTGATTATATAAGAAAGTAGGCGAGAGTAACCATTTTTTACCCATACTGAAATTAAATTGCCCGTGTAATTTAAACGCTAATGGTAAATCTCTAGCTCCTTTTGGTGTATTAACGGTCTGAGAATTATCTAACGCATAATTGGGTGATAAAATGTGGTAGAATGATAATCCAACGTTTAAATCAGTTAATTTATTTAGTCGCGCAGTCAACATGACCCCAGCATTTAGATCGAAAGCACTGCTTCCTCCAAAATTCATACGATTTTCTGGCGTCTGTGTAAACGTACCCGTTTGTAATTCATTGAGCACCTCATCACCAAAGCGTAATTCGTTAACATCGATATCTCTACTCAATAGTCCTCCTTGTACACCAAAAGAAAGCAAGGTATTTCCTTTCTTATCTAGTGCCTTATGATAAGCAATCGAAGCATACGCTCCTTGATTTGTTAAAGAAGCAGAACCAGCTTCATCAGCGTAGAACATCCCTCCAATTCCAATCCAGTCTCTTTTGCCAATGGCCACAATAGGTGCATCAACATAAAAGGAAGGAGTCGTGTATCCAGTAGCATTTGTCACATTAAAAGCTTGGTCACGGTAGATACCACCAATTCGAGCTGTTCCCAAATAAGATCCTGTCAAAGCAGGATTGAGCGTCAGCGGAGACATATTATATAGAGACCAGTGTATATCCTGGGCAGAAAGCTGCGTAAAAAGGCCCGATAGTAAAAAAAGAAGGGTAAACTTTATAATTTTCATAAACATGTTAATTTTCGAAAGAAGATCAGTTTTTTTAATTTTTATACCTAAAAAATCTGCAATATGATCCCTTAGATCACCATACAGTTTAATAAAAGTCGAAAGATATGATTTTTATTTAAAATTTCATTTATCTATAATCTATTTAGTGTTAAACCCTTTTGAGTTACGTACTTTTTTTGGATTTTTCTCTAAAAAGCGACATTTCTGGATAAAAAAAAGTAGAATTGCGAATCAAGCGTTGAAATTTATTTGAATTCATCTGTTCTTTATAGAAATGCTACTTGCTACTTGCTTTTTGCTTCACTCGACCGCAAATAAAGAGGGCAAGAAGCAAATGGCAAACAGCAAAGAATCACCTTATAACGCTTCGAAACAAGACCATTTTGGTTCATAACCTCTCTCAATTCCTGATTCAGATGAGTAGTTATTTGGGTTATACGTTAATTTGGCAGAGCACGTTGCATTTTTGGGTTAGCTACTGAGTATTTTTGGTTAATGCTGCAATGATCCCTTCGGCATCGTGGTTTTTCATACATTTAAAATGTCCTTTCGGACATTGTTTTTTTCCGATTTTATCACAAGGACGACAAGGGAGATTCTCTACTTCTATGTTTTTATGGTTGTTACGATAAGGGTACATTCCTAGAGCAGGGACCGTATTTCCCCAAATGACAACGGTAGGACGTTGAAATGCTGCCGCAATGTGCATCATCCCGGTATCCGGCGTAAGAACAGATTGAGCCTTTGAAAGCAAGTATGCGGACTGTCCTATTGTTAGTTTACCGGCGTAGTTTTTTACCCTTTGAGGGAAAGATTGGGCAAGATCTTCTCCTATTTTCTGCTGATCTGGCCCTCCTACTAATAAGATTGATTGCTTCAGGTTAGAAATGATTTCTTGGAAAAGTGCCAACGGAATTTGCTTTGTAAAATGAGCAGTTCCCAACACAAAAACTAAATACCCTTTCTCTTGAATTGACGTTGGAATATCTACCTGATCTTCTGATCCAAGAAAATAATCTAGGCCTTTACCATCTTTTTTCACTTTTAAAGGTGCTACGGCTTGAAAATAACGGTCTACTATATGACTTTCTGGAAGTTTATTAACTTTAAAATTGACCAATAGCCATTTTTCTATATTATTTTTGGGGAAATGGTAAGCCGGTACGCCAAGTGCCATCCGCAATCGAAAACTACGTAGATTTTTATGGAGGTCAATTAGGTACGAATATTGTTCTTTTTTTAAATATGTAATTACTTCTCCCAGTTCCTTTTCAATTGTATAGACTTTTGTGATATGTGGATTATGATGAAGAACGGGGGCAAAACGCGCTTTTGTAAGGAAATGTACTTCAAAATCCGTTTGTTCCGCAATGGCCCGAATGATCGGAGTAGTCAAAACTACATCTCCAATTGAGCTAAATCGAATGATAAGTACCTTCATATTGGTCAAAAATAAACTTTATGAGCGAAAGCATTTTGCCCAAATAACCAAGGAGGCCAACATAAGAGCTTGTCTAAACGCTATTTTAACATTTGTTTGAGACTCCTGACTATAGTAACTTCGTCTTAAATACACTAAAATTATATTTCCACCTAAAAATTCACCATGCGATTTCTTCCCCCTTTGCTATTGTTATTCCTATTCGCTGCCTGTAGCACGAGTCGCTATACCAATCCGACGGAATATCCCAACGCACGGATTAATTTTGGTACTGGTGGTGGGTTTAGTGGAATGGTCACGGAATATGTTCTCTTAGACAATGGTGACTTATTAAAAAAACTCTCTCAAGCAGATAGTTTTGAGATGGTTACTTCCATTGATAAAAATCAAACCACCCAACTTTTCGAAAATTATAAATTTCTAAACATTGGAAGCTTGGAATATAACCAACCTGGAAATATGTATAGCTTTATCCAATTTAATCATACCGGTACGGAACATAAAATCATCTGGGACAATAATCAGTATCCAGACCAGTATCCTAATCTTAAAATTTTTTACAAAAATCTTAAATCACTAATTCCTACTACTACTTCCAAATAAATTATTATGAAAAACACGATTACACTTTTGCTGCTTACCTTTTTAGCACTACCTGTTTTCGGTCAATTTAAAATGACCCCACCAGAAAATATGGAACGACCGGCTGTCATCGACAAATCGGCGATTCAAATCAATGCTGAAGGAATAAATCCCACAACTGTTCCCAATACAGTTACAGGTTTACCTTACGCTACCCTATCCCAAATTTCGCTAAACGACCAAGAAAATTTGGAAATTTATCGAGACCCTAAAACAGATCAACCTATTTGGATTAAAGGTGTTCCGAAAAATCTGGACCGCAGTAAAACCGGTACGGAAGAAAAAATATTTGCGTATCTGAACGCTATCCGAGAGCTCATCAATATAGATCAGCCAGAGAATGAATTCAGTATTACAAATACTCAAACTGATGCACAGGGACATTTACACGTACGTCTGCAACAATCGCTAGAAGGAATAAAAATATATGGTAGTGAAATAATACTACATAGCAATGCCACGGATTTTCAATTATTCAACGGCCGTTATTTTCCAACGCCGCAATTAGATATTCGTCAACAAAATATCACTCAAGCTCAAGCGGAACAAACCGTGCAGATCGAAATTACTGAGGAAACTGAATTAATAGAACTATCACCTGAAGCACTAAAATTAGTAGATGGTGAACCGCTTAAATCAACCTTGATGATTTATCATCCAGAAAATAATTTGGACCAACCTCGGTTAATATGGCACGTAGAAATTATTCCAAACATCACCAACCGCTGGGAATACTTTGTTGACGCCAATACAGGCGAAATTCTTTTTCATCACAAAAACATCTGTCAGTTATTCGGCTGGCATGAAGATCACGATCACCATAGTTGTACGGCCAAAAGCGCTACTATTTTAAATGAAAAAACAGCTACTTCAAATGAAATGATTGTCACAGAGGAAACGGCGGTTGCCAATGATTTAAGTAATGTTTCTCGACAATTTTCTGTTTGGAGAGACGGAAATAACTGGCTGATGGTTGATGCTAGTCGTAATATGTACAATGCAGCTCAATCAAATTTACCAGAAGCCGCGGTAGGTGTCATAGGCACTTTCGATGCAAACAATACTTATCCAGGACCAGGCGCAAGTATTAATATTGTAAATCATGGAAATAATAATTCTTGGACGCGTAACGAAGTCTCTGCGCACTATAATGCAGGAATTGCCTACGAATATTTCCGTACCGTTTTTGGAAGAAATTCCATTAAAAATCAAGGTGAAAATATATTTTCCGTGATCAATGTCTCTGACGAAGATGGCAATGATATGGACAATGCTTTTTGGAATGGAGAAACCATGTTCTACGGAAATGGTAATCAAGCATTTAACGCTCCACTCGCAAAAGCATTAGACGTTGCTGGACATGAAATGGCTCATGGCGTAGTGCAGAGTACCGCAAATCTTGTTTATCAAGGAGAAGCCGGTGCACTTAATGAATCTTTTGCAGATATTTTTGGAGCGATGATCGATCGGGAAGATTGGCAGATAGGGGAAGAAGTCGCCAATCCTAGCGTTTTCCCTACCGGTACCATGCGAGATATGGCCAATCCAAATAATGGCGGAAATTCCAATAATTTTTTCTGGCAACCAGCTCACTATAATGAACGGTTTACTGGATCAGCAGACAATGGTGGGGTACATATCAACAGTGGTATTCCAAATCACGCTTATTATTTGTTTGCTACCAGTAATGGAATTGGTAAAGATAAAGCGGAGCAAATTTTTTATAAGGCGCTTACAGACTATCTGGTGATGTCTTCACAGTTTGTGGATTTACGAATTGCCGTTATTCAGGCAGCAACAGATCTGCACGGAAATGGCAGCAACGAAGTAGCCGCCGCCGCGTCAGCATTCGATGCAGTAGGCATTGCTGGAGGACCAGGTGGAAATTTTCAGATTGATACAGAAGCGAATCCTGGCGATGATTTTATCTTGTGGTCAGACGATAACTTATCCAATATTAATACCTCTACTGCGCTACCAGAATTAACAACACTCGGAGCTTTTACAGAAGACAATCATATCAGTCGACCAAGCATCAGTGATGACGGAACGGAATTAGTGTATGTGCATTCGGACGGTTCGATTCGACAATTGGAATTAGATTGGAATTCTGGTAGTCCAGAGATTGTTGGTAATTTTAATTTAAATAATACCACTACCTGGAGAAATATTGTGGTTAGTAAAGACGGAACTAAGATAGCAGCCTTGTACGGTAACCTAAGTCAGAATGAATTCGATAATGAAATTTTAATTTTCGATTTTGTATCTGAGCAAGGACAATGGTTTCCCTTGTCTAATCCAACGACCGCCAACGGATTGAGTACAGGAGATGTTCTATATGCAGATGCTTTAGAATTTGATATTACAGGAGAATTTTTGCTATACGATGCGTTTAACCAGATTCCAAGTTCGTTCGGTGAGGATATCGAATACTGGGATATTGGAATATTAAAAGTCTGGGACAACAATACGAATAGTTTTGCAAATAGCACCGACCCTCAGATCAGCAAGATTTTTAATAATCTGGGCGAACAAGTAAGTGTGGGGAATCCCACCTTTGCAAAAAATTCTCCTTATGTGATTGCCTTTGACCATCTAGAAGCGGGCTTACAAGGAACTAATTTTTCTGTCTATGGTGTCAATATCCAAACTGGAGACCAAGGTGTCATTTTTACTGGAAATAAGCCTGGATACCCAAGTTATTCAGTGGATGATGATTTTGTGATGTTTAGTGTAACCAATAATGGCTCGGAAATTTTGGCTTTCCGAGAAGTAACTGCGGATAAAACGGCTGCTTTAAACGAAGATGCTTTTATTTTAATAGAAAACGCGACTTGGGGGGTCTGGTATGCGATTGGAGAACGTGAATTAGTAGATACAGATGATTTATTAACATTATCTACCGAATTTTCTGTGTTACCTAATCCGTCCGCAGGCCGTCTAAACCTCAGATACTCGGGTACTAAGCAGGCCGAAACAAGCGTTAAAGTATACGATGCACTAGGGCAGTTAATCGGACAAAAGCGTCTGACACTCGCTCCGGAAAGCATAACAGCTATTTTTGACCTAAGTAATTCTCCTTCAGGCAGTTATGTACTCCTGATTACGACGGACAACGGGCAGATTGCGAAGCGGGTGGTCAAGCAGTAGATACTTTGTGTAAAATGTCTGCTGAACATTTTCAAAAGCGGTACTTATTTTGTATATTTGGTTTATTAATATGATTACTAATTATTTAAACAATAAAATTATAATTAAAATGAAAAAATTCTTTTTACTATTCGCCGTAATGGGCTTATTCACTTTTACAGCTACTGCTCAAAAGAAAGCTTGTTCCATGGCTAAAAAAGCTACTTGTACTAAGAGCAAGATGGTCAGTGTAGATGCCAATAATCCTGCAGCTGTATTAGCTGCTCAACATGATAATATTGAAGAGCGTGTTTGTGCTAAAACTGGAGAAGTTTGTTATGTACAAAAGAATGTATGTTCAAAATCTGGTAACGTTAGTTTTACAAACGTAAAATATTGTTCTACTGCTAAGAAGTTTGTCAATGTTTCGCCTAGCGATATGGAAGCAGAGGCTGCTCCTAGAGCAACTAAAACTTCCGCTAAGAAAGCTTGTTCTAAGTCTAAAGCTAGCTGTACCAAGTCTGCTGTAAAAGCAACGAAGGTGAGCAAAGTAACTACGGCAAAGAAAGCTTGTGCTAAGACTTGTTCTAAGAAAACTGCTGCTTGTTCTGCGAAAGGCAAAACCAAAGCGGTTAGTGCGAAATTAGTAAAGAACGAAGAGTAGTCTTAATCAGACTTTCGTTAAACGAAAAAACCGTTCCGACTTAAAATCGGAACGGTTTTTTTTGTTTGCATTGGGAAACGATTATCTATCCCATATACTCAGAGTAGCTTACTCCCTTACGGTATTTAGTCAATACATGGCGGACCGTGCTAGAAATATTTTTGGGTAAATTATCAATGGGAAACCAAGCCACTTTTTTGAATTTATGGGGTTCACGGGAGATCGCTTCGCCTTTCCATTTAGAGGCTTTAAAGTATAGGATAATTCTTGAATCCTTGGATCTTTTCTTATGTACACAGTGGACCAATTCCAGGTTTTTTTCTCGCAGGTCAATTCCCGTTTCTTCCAAGCTTTCCCGAATTAGTCCAGCTTTGGCAAATTCTATTCTCTTCACAAATCCACCCACCATCGTATACTTACCACCATTATTTGTCGTTTGTTTTAAAAGTAAAATCATACCATCTTCCCTTTCGAGAATTAGTCGAGCTTTTAAAACACTACTACTTTTACTCATAATTTGGTTTTATTTTAGATGGTCTGTTTCTTAAAAAAAATTAAAAATCAGAATTTATCAGGGATTATGATAAGAATAATTAAGAACTTCTCTAAAATTTCATCATAAATTTACATCATAATTACCCTAACCACTACAAAAAGATTCATTTTTGTTGTATTTTCCTCATTCAAACAAGAGGATTACCATATTTGGTATTATTTTAAAAACTAACTTACTGGAGATATGCGCTACAATAATATACTCGAAACCATTGGCAATACGCCGATCGTCAAGATAAATAAGGTCTTAAAAAATATTCCCGCTACCGTCTACGCAAAAATTGAGTCATTCAATCCAGGTCATTCTGCCAAGGATAGAATCGCCCTCTTTATGGTAGAACAGGCCGAACGAGATGGACTTCTAACCACTGGAGGAACAATCATCGAAACCACTTCCGGTAACACCGGATTTAGTCTCGCCATGATTGCGGTGATTAAAGGGTACCGTTGTATTCTTTGTGTACCAGATAAAATTTCCAGTGAAAAACTAAACGCACTCAAAGCACTTAAAGCAGATGTAAAAGTCTGCCCCAGTAACGTAAAAGCGGACGATCCCCTCTCCTACTATTCTCAAGCTAAAAGAATACACGCCGAAACGCCCAATTCTTTTTACGTCAACCAATATTATAATACCGCTAACGCCCTCGCCCATTATGCCACCACAGGACCTGAAATCTGGAAACAGACCGAAGGAAAAATTACGCATTACGTAGCTCCTTGTGGAACTGGTGGCTCCCTCTGTGGAACTGGAAAATATTTAAAAGAACAGAATCCTAATATTAAAGTAATCGGTGTTGATGCCTATGGTTCGGTCTTAAAAAAGTACCACGAGACTGGAGAGTTTGATGAAAAAGAAATTTATCCTTATAAACTAGAAGCAGTGGGAAAAAACATTATTCCTGATAACGTAGATTTTAGCGTCATCGACTATTTTGTGAAAGCGGATGATAAAACGAGTGCCTTTCGGGCACGGCAACTAGCGAAAAGAGAAGGTCTCTTTGTGGGATATTCCAGCGGTGCTTCTATGCAGGGCGTTTTTAAAATAAAAGAAAAACTAACCGCTAATGACTATGTGGTAGCACTTTTTCCAGACCACGGCACCAAATATTTGGGTAAAATCTTCAATAACGAATGGCTCGAAGAAATGGGCTTCCTTTATGGTAAAAACGAGTATAAATATATGCTTCGTTTCCGGAAATTTTTACGTAGTATGTAGTGTTTTTCAATCTTTTCTGCTCATTTTTTTGGCAGAAAAAAACGAAATCCCATCTGACTGCGTGTCCTCCGGGTAGAAAATATGCTTGGAAAAACGATCATCAATGGCAAATAATAAACATTTAGGTTACTTATTTATTGTTTTTGGAATAGTAGGTTGCTTGATAGAATACTTCTCTTTTATTTTTATCAATCTAGGGTGTATCGGTGCCATGAGCTCAAAATTCCTTATTTATTGTCCTTACCTACTTATAATAACAATTGGTCTTAAATTTTATAGGCAAGCAGGGCTAGCACAGGATGATTAAAGAATAACTAGCATCAATTCCCAATAAAATAATAAGTTTCCCCTACATTTTCGTAAATTTGCAAAACAAAATTAACCGCAGCTTAAATTGCGGTTTTTTATTTTAACGAATGTTGAGAGGAGCGTTAAATTTAAAGAAAATTTACGAGCGACTCGAAATAAAACATCTATGAGAATATTAGTAACCGGAGCAGACGGAATGCTCGGCACCAACACTGTTAGAGAATTGCTGAAACGTGGCCATCAGGTTCGTGCCTTCTTGCTGCCGGATAGTCCCGCTAATACGCTAGCTGGACTAGAGATCGAAAAAGTCTTCGGAAATATTCTCAAAGTAGAAGATTTATTGTCTGCGGCAAAAGACTGTGAAGCTATTATTCATACCGCCGCCAACACCAATATCTGGCCCAATCGTTCTGAGATGGTGCGACGGGTCAATATAGATGGCACTAAAAATATCCTTACCGCCGCCAAGCATGCACAAGTAAAAAGACTGGTTTATATCGGCACCGCTAATTCTTTTGGTTTTGGATCCAAAACTGATCCAGGCCACGAAGGAAATTCTTACCAAAGCCAAAAATACGGACTGGATTATATGGACTCAAAGTATGAAGCGCAATTGCTCGTCATCAAAGCCGCTCGTGAAGAGGGTTTACCTGCTTTGACCATTAACCCAACATTTATGCTCGGACCTTATGATTCCAAACCCGGCGCAGGGGCTATGGTGCTGGCCATTTACCAGAATAAAGTTCCTGGCTTTGCCATCGGAGGCAGAAATTATATTTGTGTCAAAGATGTCGCAACCGCCATCGCCAATGCGCTTACCTTGGGCAGGATAGGCGAAAGCTATATCGCCGGAAATGAAAATATGGACTACCGCGAAGCCTTTACTAAGATCGCAAAAGTAGTAGGTGTCAAACCACCAAAAGTGACGATTCCTCCCATCCTAAGTAAAACTTATGGTTTTTTAGGAACACAGTACGGAAGGCTATTTAATAAAACGCCAGTCGTCAGCCTGGCCATGGCCCAGATTAGTTGTGACGATCATTATTTTACTTCCCAAAAAGCCGTGGAAGAACTTAAGATGCCATTGACAGATATTGAAGAAGGTATTCGCGAATGTTTTGAATGGCTAAAAGAGCATGGATATTGTTGATTTGTGGATTTTTTGATGTGCGGATGTGCGGATGTGCGGATGTGCGGATTTTTTGATCAAGTGAATCGGTAAGTTGTAATTTAAATACCAATTAACTACGGGGGTTAGACTAAAAAGTGTTTTCCTCGCAAAGTGCCCAACGGCGCAAAGATTTTCTAACGTGCAAATCTTTTATTGTAAAAACATTACATTATACATTGATTTCATTTTTAAAGAAATTTTGATAAAATAGTTTAACTGATTAACTAATAAACTGATATAACTGATTAACTAAAAAATGCGGCAGAACTTCAAAAATAAAGTAGTCATCATTACCGGTTCTAGTATGGGAATTGGAAATCAAATGGCGTGGCAGATTGCTAGCAAAGGAGGACGCATTGTGTTGAATGGTAGAAATCCAGACCGGCTAGAGAAAGCAGGAAAAGAATTGGAAGACGACGGACATGAAGTTTTAACGGTAGCGGGCGATGTTTCCAAAGTGGCGGATTGTAAAAAGTTAGTAGAAGAAACCATTAAGAGATTTGGACAAATTGATGTCCTTATTAATAATGCGGGCGTTTCTACAGAAGGGACAGTAGAAGAGTTGGATGGGAGTGTGATCAAAAAAATCATGGAGGTAAATTATCTCGGTTCGGTATATCCCACACAATCTGCACTTCCATATTTAAAAAATAGACAAGGAAGTATTATCTTTATTTCTAGTGTCGCTGGAATTCGAGGTATTCCTAACTATTCGGTCTATAGTTCGTCCAAAATGGCATTGACGGCATTGGCTGAAGCTTTAAGGATAGAATTGTCAAAAGATCAGATTCACATTGGGATTGCCTATGTAGGCTTTACGGAAAACGATCCACAAAAAACAATTTATGATGCCAATGGATTAATTATCCCGCAACCTAAACGAGATTTTATCAAAGCAGAACCGGTCGAAAAAGTAGCCAGACGGATTATTAGAATGATTGAGAATAAGAAAATTAAAGAAGTATTTACCCCTCTGGGAAAACTAAATTCTGTATTAAATAAACTAACCCCCGGACTTGTACATCAGGTCTTAAAGAGAAATTTTTACAAACAACAATAGCTTCTAGGAATGAGATACTAATAAATTAAGAATTTTGGGTTAGATATTTTTGCTGCTGACAAGGCAAAAAACGTAGGGATAGCAGAGCTATCACGAGGCTTTTTAACGAAGTCAGCGATAAAAAGATCAAGTCAAAAACGTAAACTTATTATTAGCTTATTCCTTAAATGCTATTAAATTCTATCAACTTATGGATTTATTTGAAAAGTTTAAAAATAACCGTGGCCACTTAGGAAAGTGGGCTGATATCGCAGAAGGATACTGGATCTTTCCACGGTTAGAAGGAGAACTAGGTAACCGAATGACTTTTAACGGTCAAGAGGTTATTTGTTGGAGTATCAACAATTATTTGGGTCTTGGTAATCACCCTGAAGTTCGAGCCGTAGATGCACAAGCTTCTAAAGATTGGGGACTCGCCTATCCGATGGGTTCGCGAATGATGTCTGGAAATACCGCCTTGCATGACCAACTGGAAGAGGAATTAGCTTCTTTTGTACAAAAAGAAAGTGCTGTACTCGTCAACTTTGGCTACCAAGGAATCCTGTCTTCCATTGATTCTTTACTAGGAAGAAAAGATGTAGTGGTATACGATGCAGAGAGTCACGCTTGTATTGTGGACGGTCTACGTATGCACATCGGAAAACGTTTTGCTTTCCAGCATAACGATATGGAAAGTCTAGAAAAACACCTGATCAGCGCAGAAAAAATTGTCGCAAAAACTGGCGGTGGTATTCTAGTTATTTCCGAAGGTGTCTTTGGAATGCGAGGAGATCAAGGTAAACTTACAGAGATTGTAGCCCTCAAGAAAAAATATAATTTCAGACTGATGGTCGACGATGCCCACGGTTTTGGAACACTTGGAGCCACCGGTGCAGGTGCGGGAGAAGAACAAGGAGTGCAAGACGAAATTGATGTCTACTTCGCTACTTTCGCTAAATCCATGGCGAGTGTCGGAGCCTTTCTCGCAGGTGACGCAGATATGATTGAGTATTTAAAATACAATATGCGTTCGCAGATTTTTGCAAAGTCTTTAGCCATGCCTGTAGTAGTTGGGGCGATGAAAAGACTAGAAATGTTACGCGA
Source organism: uncultured Saprospiraceae bacterium (assembly GCA_964645475.1). Taxonomy (GTDB): domain Bacteria; phylum Bacteroidota; class Bacteroidia; order Chitinophagales; family Saprospiraceae; genus JALZUU01. Next base: position 14,542 of record CAZYAC010000008.1, read on the forward strand.
CGATCCCTCACACAAAGCAACACTCTGGCGCAATGTAACAGCGCTACAAAAAGGGCTCAAAGATCGTGGGTTTGACATCGGTGAAACGAATAGTTGTGTAACACCTGTTTATATGCACGGCTCTGTAGAGGAAGCCATGACCCTCGTACACGATATGCGGGAAACGCACCGAATCTTCTGCTCGATTGTGGTGTATCCCGTGATTCCACAGGGCATGATTTTGCTGAGACTGATTCCGACGGCTTCGCATACCATGCAAGATATTGAAGAAACGCTCGACGCTTTCTCTGCTGTTTCAGAAAAACTAAAAGCGGGCGCTTACAAGAATCAAGAAGTGGCAATGCTTAGGTAAATGTTGATCTGTTGAATTGTTGATCTGTTGATTTGCTAATGCGTATCTCAACAGTTCAACGATTCAACGATTCAACGATTCAAC
>CAZYAC010000008.1:15077-32700 GCA_964645475.1 uncultured Saprospiraceae bacterium
TTCAACGATTCAACGATTCAACGATTCAACAAAAAAATAATATCCAGTAAATAAAATGCATGCATTTTAATCTACGCAAAACCTCCTCAATCTTGTCTAAACTCCCCATCATCAGCGGCATCCAACAAATAGGTATTGGCAATCCCAGTGTTTACGAAGCATTTAAATGGTATCGACAGACCTTTGGAGCCGACGTTCCAGTCTTTGACGAAGCAGCCGAAGCAGCATTGATGCTTCCTTATACTGGAGGTAAACCTCGACAACGCCACGCCATCCTCGCACTAAATATGCAGGGCGGTGGAGGACTCGAAATCTGGCAATATACTTCTCGTACTCCTGAGTCACCTGCACAACCCTTACTAATCGGCGATCTAGGTATCAACATCGCAAAATTTAAATCACATAATGTAAATAAAGCCTACGAAGATTTTAAAAATAGAAATATTTCTATCATTGGAGAGCTCTCCAAACGCCCTGACGGATCGGAACATTTTTTTGTATTGGACCCTTACGGAAATATTTGTGAAGTTGTACCGGCCACGGATTGGTTTAATAAATCCAATAAGATTTGGACGGGTGGTGCCTACGGTTGTACCATTGGTGTATCGGATATTGAAAAAGCTCGAACTTTATATTCTGACGTATTGGGATACGACCAAGTGATCTATGATGAGACGGGAAATTTTACGGATCTCGAAATCTTAAATGGTGGTGATCATTCTTTCCGACGCGTGCTATTGACCCATAAAAAAGAACGTCAAGGTGCTTTTAGTAAACTATTGGGACGCAGTGAAATAGAATTAATTCAGGTAATGGACCGAACGCCTGTGAAGGTTTTTGCAGACAGATTCTGGGGAGATGTTGGATTTATTCATCTATGCTTTGATGTAAATGGAATGACAGAACTAGAGACCTTGTGCACTAATAAAGGATTTCCTTTTACCGTCAACAGCGGGGATTTTGATATGGGAGAAGCTGCTGGACATTTCGCGTATATCGAAGATCCCGATGGTACGTTAATTGAGTTTGTGGAAACACATAAAGTCCCCATTCTAAAAAAATTAAACTGGTATTTTAATTTAAAAAATCGGGATCCACTGAAGCCTTTACCTAGTTGGATGATTAAGAGTATGGGACTAGGGAGGGTGAAGGAGTGAGGTTTTCAGTTATTGAATTGCTTTTACTTAAATTGGTACGAAGAATTGTAACGAAGACCCTAGCTTCGATAAAAAAACTCCTGTGCAAAAAACCTAAGCACAGGAGTCTAAATTTTACTTTATTAATAAAAAAGAGGAGTCAGAGCAAAAGAGGTAAGCAGGTGTCCAAATTAACTTAGTGTTGAACAATTATTTTTCGGTTTATTACTTCATTATTACTTTGTAGTTTTATCAAATAAGTCCCATTAGGAAAGTCGATGGTTTCAATATTTATTTTTGCATAAGAATCATCAATAGTTTTAGAGATGCTCTTCATGACTTGGCCATTTAAATTATATATTGTTGTCTCCAAATTTCCTAAATAATTATCTCCTTCTATCTCTAATGTCACCTCATCTCCTGCTGGATTAGGATAAGTATTTACTCTTTGAATTGAAAGTGTTTCATTCGATTGTTCCGCATTGAATACTCTAAATCTGCAAGGAACAGAAATTTCATCACAAACATTACTTACACAACCAGCTGCATCAACTACGGTCAAACAGACTTCATAAAAACTAGTGCCAAGTACCGGGGCTGAAAATGAAAATGTTGGATTTTGTAGGTTTGATGAACCATTTGGATAAGTCCAACTCCAGCTTACGATAGGAGATCCAGAAGTACTATTATCTGTAAAAGCGATTTGGCAACTATAACCAACCAATGTTTTAATCCACTTCCCTGATACAGGATCCCAGCCAAAAGTATAAAACGGTTTGCAATTTACACATTCAGTCGAAAAATCAGCAATGGTCTCATCACACCCTTCGCAATAAATATTAATAGTTGTTTCAATTATTTCAATACAGCCATTTTCGTTTACAGTAGTGAGCTTCACATCATAAGAACCAGGTTCAGCATAGTTATGTGTTGGATTTGGTTCATCAGGACCGCATAAAGTACTTCCATCTCCAAATTCCCAATAATACCAAACTTTTTCATCAAGATTACAATCTAAAGTAAAACTTACCCTAGTGCAAAGTTCATCACCAATATTATAAAACAATAAATCATCAGTCGGTGTAGTACAACCTGTCAATTTATAATCATCAAGATAAATCAATTCTGGATCTTGTCGTAAATCATTTCCGCCACCTCCTTCAATAATATTATAAGGTCCAAAAGCTCTAATGTCTCCTTGATCGAAAAAACAAGGAGAAGTTTCAAAAACAGGAACATCAACGGTAAGACTAGTATTTCCCCAGCTATTTGGTCCAGAGATAAAATTTCCCATATAAAAATTACCAGGTAAACTAAAATTGGAGGAAGCGGAATTATGTAAGTAAAAAGCACCTTCCATAAATGCTTCGGTACAAATTGAAGTTCGGTGATCCACACTAACCGTTACCAATTGTCCAGGGAAAATCATATCGTTAAGATTATTTCGAATAAAAGTACCACTATATATTCTACCAAAATAGTCACCGTCAGATGCATTAATCGTTTGACTTCCTCCAATTACAGGGCACCAAACACTTTCATGCAATTCAGAATTATTTGCAGATCCAGTCCAATGATCAATATCACCGTTGATAAATAGTGGATGTCCTATAGGTACAGGAGTATGGGATTCAAAACTTCCGTTTTGATGATAGCTTTGTGCAGTAAGAAAAAGAGAAAGACTACATAAAACGAAAAGAAGTGTTGATTTTTTCATAACATGTGTTTAAGATTAAAAAATAATATCCTAAATGATCATTAGAAAATCTATTGTATAGATTTCGTTTAAAAAGAATACTTAATTAGAGTCTTTCACAAGATCAAATGAATCACACATATTTCATAGGAAAAATTAATGAGTGGTTATAAACAGAAAATAAACGGTTGAAAACAGAAAATAAACGGTAAATGCATTTCATATCTAGAACGAGTACATTCGGAAAACGCTAATAGGCATAAAAAAAACTCCTGTGTAAAAATCTTAACACAGGAGTCCATAACCAACTTATCGATAAAAAATGAAATTTCAAAACAAACTTTGATTTCGCTCTAATTATTATGAACCCTACCCTTTTGTCAAGGGCACGGCGCTTCCAAAAAAAAACGCCTTAATTAAGAACAAAACAAGTTCGCAGGTTATTGTAAGAACAACTAGCTAGCTAAACGCTGTATTAAATCCTTATCCAAAATATAAAAATGAAAAAAAAATTACTGTCATTCCTATCTATCTTCATGTTATTTTTTTCTTGCAAACCAAAGGAGGTAGCAACCGCCACTTCCCAAATAATGTCAAAAAAGGCGTTAACTAAATCGGAAAAAATTTTAGCGAAAGCTTATAATTCACATGGCGGAAAAAAATATGACACAGCACATTATGAATTCATTTTTAGAAAAAAGAAATATACTTTTCATAATAAAAACTCAAATTATACCTACACAGTTACTTATGAAAAAGATGGACTGATAAATATTATTGAATTAAACAACAATGGACTGATTAGAAAAGTAGCAGGAAAAAAAATGGAGCTTACTAAAAAAGAATATGACAGCCATTTCAGCTCCTTAAATTCTGTCATCTATTTCGCTACTTTACCGCACAAGCTCTACGATCCCGCCGTAAAAAAATCTTACAAAGGAGAAACTACTATTAAAGAAAAAGAATATGATGTTGTTGAGATTACCTTTAACGAAGAAGGCGGCGGACAAGACCATGACGATGAGTTTTATTATTGGATAAATAAGGAAACGAATCAGATTGATTATTTGGCTTATAATTATCAAGTAAATAACGGTGGAGTTCGATTTAGAAGTGCCTATAATCAAAGAATGGTAAGTGGTATTCTATTTCAAGACTATATCAACTACAAGGCCGAAATTGGAACTCCATTGGCAGATTTACCAGCGCTATTTGAGAAGGAAAAGTTGAAAAAATTATCTGTTATAGAAACGGAAAAAGTTGTGAATTTAAAATAGAACTGATTACCTTTATTTATAAAAAACAGGTTGTACTATTTTTAAAATGATACAACCTGTTTTACTTTATTATCAATTAATTCCCCGACTCGTCCAACGCCTTAATAATCGCTTCATCCACCTTTAATTCCTTCGCTAACTCCAATGGCGTCTTACCCGCTTTATTAGCGACCTTCCCTTCTACCCCTTCAGATAACAATCCAATTACCCAAGCTAATTTATTGTGGCGAACAGCCCATTCCAAAGGTGTTTTATCATCCACTGCTTTACTTAAGTCTACTTTATTTTTCACCAAAACCGGCAAAATACCAATACTCGCTTTTTCTATCGCCCGACTAATAGGAGAAGGTAATCCTTGTCCACCAAAGAAAGGATCTGCTCCAGCTGCTAATAATAGATTCAACATTTTTGCATCCTTATAAGCGAAATACTGCAGACTCATGATTTGCGCTGGATTATTTAGAATTTCTGCGACCTCATGCTCATTTTTTTCCAAAATTAATTGAACTAATTTATACGCTTTCTTTTTAACGGCCATGCTCAGTGGGCTATGCTCCGTACCTCCTACTGGATGAATCATATCTGCATCCTTTTCAATCAGGTACCGAATAATTTCTGAGTCTTCTTCGCGAATCGCTTCCAATAAAGGCGTCGTTTTTAGTTCGGGATGAACGGCGTTGAGGTCGATCATTTTTTCTAAAAAGATCTTTGCCGCTTTGGTATCTTTTTGTCGAATGGAACGAACGAATGCGGTAAAATAATCGTCTTTCTCGTCCTTATAATTCCGATAAGCATTCCGCTCGGCTTCAGCTTTCTCCTTTGCTTCGGCAGCCGCTTTTCTTCTAGTTTCGGCTGCTGCGGCCATTTGTTCTTCCTCTTCTCTTCGCGCACGCGCTACCTTTGCTCGCTTCTTGAGTTCCTCATGTCGAGCTTTGTCTCGCTCAATCTGGCTGGCTCTACGATTTTTACGCTGCGCTTCCATCAAAGTCATAAATTTTTGCAACCCTGCTTCATTGGCCGTTTCCATAGGGGTCTTGCCATCAGAACCAACCAAATTTGGATCCGCTCCAGCTTCGATCAGCATTTTAGCAATCGTGGCACTTTCCCAAAAAATGGCTTTTTGCAATGGGGTCTGCCCATCTCGCCCTGGTAGATTTGGATTCGCTCCAGCTCGCAGAATTAATGCTACGACTTCTGCACTATTATTATCTACGGCCATCGTCAGTGCTCGGCGACTCAGTGCATCCTTGGTATCAGGATCAATTCCAGCAGCAAGCGCCCGATCCACATCGTCTTTATTATTTTTATCTACCGCACGAATCAAATCCGTGACATCCATAGTGAATCGGTCCCGTAAAGACCGAGCTCCTTTTCCTAATCGGTTTCCAAATCTTTCGAATAAATCGTCTTTCGCCATTTTTTTGTTTTTTGCTTCTTGCTTCTTGCTTCTTGCTTCTTGCTATTTTTAATAATCAATAAATTGAGTCCGAAAATAAATTCAAACTTCCTTAGACTTTGCGACTTCAAACGCGTTTGAAGGAGGCAAATGGCAAATAGCAAGCGGCAAGTAGCAAAGAAATTACCACGACTTCCTATTCTTTTAACAAAAATAACCAATTACCAGTTCATAAATTTTAAAGTCAGGTAAATACAAATTCGGGAAAATCTTCAAAAACGCGATAGGTATTTTGTAGTACTCCGCCTATTTTTATACCTTGGCTTTGTAAAAAAATAAAACCATGACAGATACTCAGACCTTTCAAGATCTTATCAAAGCCGGAATTCCTGCGCAACTTCCAACTCCTCGTCCTTACGAAGTGTCCACCAGTCACGCACCCAACCGAAATATAGAAAACCTCACGGTAAAAGAAAAAAAACTAGCGCTTAAAAACGCACTACGATATTTTTCGTCAGAACAACACGCGATCCTCTTACCAGAGTTTTTAGCAGAATTAAACACCTACGGCCGTATTTATATGCACCGCTTACGCCCGCATTATGCCATGCACGCTAGATCGATCAGTGATTATCCTTGCCAAACCAAGCAGGCCGCAGCCATTATGCTCATGATCCAAAATAATCTGGACCCAAAGGTAGCCAAACATCCAGACGAATTAATCACTTATGGTGGTAACGGAGCCGTTTTCCAAAACTGGGCACAATATCTCCTAGTCATGCAGTATCTAAGTGAAATGACAGAAAATCAAACCCTCGTTTTATATTCGGGTCATCCGTTGGGATTATTTCCTTCACATAAAGATGCCCCCAGAGTCGTCGTCACCAACGGAATGATGATTCCCAATTATTCAAAAAAAGATGATTGGAATAAATTTAATGCGCTTGGAGTTACCCAATATGGACAAATGACCGCCGGCTCTTTCATGTACATCGGACCACAGGGTATCGTTCATGGAACTACGATTACTTTACTAAATGCAGGCCGTAAACTTGGCCTGGGAACAGATAATCTGGCAGGAAAAGTATACGTTACCTCCGGTCTTGGTGGGATGTCTGGTGCACAAGCATTGGCTGCCGTCATTACTGGAGCCGTTGGGGTAATTGCAGAGATTGATCCACAAACGGTGGAACAACGAGTGGTGGACGGATATGTCTCCGCCGATAATATTTATACCGACGTAGATAAACTCATTGATAGAATTGAAACCTGTCGAACTGCAAAAGAAGGAATTGCCCTTGTCTTCCAAGGAAATATTGTTACGCTCTGGGAACGGATGGTAGAAAGAAAAACCAAAATCGAGTTAGGTTCTGATCAAACTTCGTTACACAATATAGACGACCTAGGTTACGCACCATTGGGCTATACTTTTGAGGAAGCAAAAAAACTACTGATCGATGATAAAGAAAAGTTTATGGTCGAGGTTCAGAACACTTTACGTCGTCACGTGGTAGCGATCAATACCATGACGGATCAAGGTATGTATTTTTGGGACTATGGTAATGCCTTTTTAAAAGAAGCTGGAGAAGCCAACGCAGATATCTGGAAAAACGAAGAAGAAGGGATTTTTAGATATCCTTCTTATGTTGAAGATATTATGGGACCGATGTGTTTTGATTATGGTTTTGGTCCGTTCCGTTGGGTTTGTACTTCAGGAGATAAAAAAGATTTGGATACCACGGACCGGATTGCCGGCGAAGTGATCAAAAGGCTTATGAAAACGGCACCGTCTGAAATTATGCCACAGCTGCGCGACAACCTGATTTGGATCGAGTCGGCAGACGAAAACATTCCTGTAGTTGGTTCTAAGTCTCGCATTCTATACGCTGATGCAGAAGGACGGATAGAAATAGCTAAAGCTTTTAATAAGGCAATCGCAGCTGGAGCAATTACTGCTCCTGTCGTACTGGGTCGTGATCATCACGATGTTTCAGGAACAGATTCTCCTTACCGAGAGACGGCTAATATTTATGATGGTTCTCGCTTTACCGCCGATATGGCCATCCAAAATGTAATTGGAGATAGTTTCCGTGGAGCGACCTGGGTGAGTATTCACAATGGTGGAGGTGTTGGTTGGGGTGAGGTCATCAATGGTGGCTTTGGAATGATGATCGATGGAAGTGCTGACGCGGAAAGAAGGTTGATTTCGATGCTCCACTGGGATGTCAATAATGGAATCGCGAGACGAAGTTGGGCAAGAAATAAGGAGGCGATTTTTACAGCGAAGCGAGCGATGGAATTACATCCGGAGTTGAAGATTACATTACCTGAAATCGTCGATGAGCATTTATTGGGTGATTTAGATTTTGAATAAGTTATTAGCATAAAACAATAGCGACTACAATTAATTTTGCAGTCGCTATATTATTGTTATCCTATTTTAAATAATTTCAATGGATGAAAATATTTAACAAACAGGATTACAGGTTAGGGTAACATCTTGTGTATTCGAGGTCGGTCCTGATTGTCCTACTCCTCCTGAAAAAATCACACAAGGTGGACTATTATCCCAATCAGCAGTTGTGATTACTTGACCAGTTCCTTTAAATCCTAAATTAGCGGTGAAGCTTTGTCCAAATGGAATTTGAATTGTTTCACAAACTTGATTTCCTGGGATCAATCCAGATGGAGGACCATTGTTCACTGAAACAGTATAACCAAATGGACTAAACGTATAAATCAGGGTCGTTCCATTAGGTAGGATTACTCTGTATTTTCCAGATCCTTGGAAGTTAGCACAGATTTCTACTTCACAAAATGCAGGTGTAAGACAAGCAAGCACCACATCTTCTGAAACAGAGACAAGTTGAGTTGTTCCTACGCCAGCAGAGAAAATGGTGTTAACTGAACCATTAGGTAAGAGCTGAGCAGTTGTGATTACCTGACCAGTTCCTCTAAATGCTAAATTTGCAACAGCAATTCCATGTACATCAATAGTGGCACAAAATTGATTTCCTGGAAAAAATGTAAATGGTCCGCCATTAAAGCTGACTTGATTTCCAAATGGAGATAATCTAAAAAATATTACGTTACCATTAGGTAAAATTACTCGGTATCGTCCAGTACCTTGAAAATTGGCACAAATTTCATATTGACAATTACTTCTAGTAGCAGCAACTTCAACATCTCCGGCCTCTACCATTTCTCCAGCCTCCGTTTCGATCTGAGAGAAAAAGACAATGTCCTCATCTGAGAATCCATTCTCAGCTAAAAGTACTTCCAGTGATTGTTCTTCGGTTGGGGTCGTGTCGTCAATTAAACTGTCTTTCGTACAAGCATTAAAAATAGTTGAGGTAACTAATAGGAAGGCAAATAGCCTAAACAAGTGTAAGTTTTTCATAACAAATGAATTTTAAGTGAAGTTAATAAAATATTAGGGCTTCTTCCTGACGGTAGAAGCAGAATAAACAATTTAAGGTCTCAAATTTCAATTATTCTTCTTACGGTAGGCTCTTATAAAACAATCAAACAAACAAAATTGTAGTAATTGTTATATGGGAAACATGGTTTTTTAAAAAAGGTTTAAAAATTTTTAAAAAAATTAAATTAATTCTGACTAAATAATGCAATGTATGTTTTTTGAATACAAATTCATTGTTAAAAATGCACTAAACATCCTATTCCATCTACTATTTATTGAGCTAATTAAAAGATTCGCCAAATAGATTTCCAATAAAACAATAGCGACTGCAAAATTAATTGCAGTCGCTATATTATGGTATCTTATTTTAAATATTTTCTAGAACAAAAAATATTTAACAAACAGGGTTACAGGTTAAAGTAACATCCAAGGTAGTTGAAGTCGGTCCTTGATTCACTCCTCCTGAGAAAATTTGACATGGTGGACTATTACTCCATTCAGCAGTTGTTATTACCTGACCAGATCCTTTGAATCCTAGGTTGGCAGTAAAGCTTGTTCCTATTGGAATTTGAATAGTTTCACAAACTTGATTTCCTGGGATCAATCCAGATGGCGGACCATTGTTCACTGAAACGGTGTAACCAAACTGATTAAATGTATAAATTATGGTTGTTCCATTAGGTAAAATTACTCGGTATTTTCCAGTACCCTGGAAGTTAGCACAAATTTCTACATCACAAGTTAAAGAAGTAGGAGGACAGGTAAGCGTCACGTCTTGAGAAACAGAGACAAGTTGATTTGTTCCTACCCCAGCAGTAAAAATGATGCTGGTTGGACCACCTGGTTGCACCTGTGCAGTTGTTACTACCTGACCAGTTCCTCTAAATGCCAAGTTTGCTGTAGAAGTCATATTTACATCAATATCAATACAGAATTGATTACCTGGAAAAGGTGTAAATGGACTACCATTAAAACTAACGCTATTTCCAAGTGGAGATAATCTAAAAAATATTACGTTACCATTAGGTAGAATTACTCTGTATCGTCCAGTACCTTGAAAGTTGGCACAAACTTCAAATTCACAGTCATTTCTAGTAGTTGCAACTTCAACATCTCCGGCCTCTATTACTTCTCCAGCCTCTGTAGATATTTCAGAGAAAAAGATAATATCCTCATCTGAGAATCCATTCTCAGCTAAAAGTGCTTCTAGTGATTGTTCTTCGGTTGGGGTCGTGTCGTCAATTAGACTGTCTTTCGTACAAGCATTAAAAATAGTCGAGGTGACTAATAGGAAGGCAAATAGCCTAAACAAGTGTAAGTTTTTCATAACAAATGAATTTTAAGTGAAGTTAATAAAATATTAGGGCTTCTTCCTGACGGTAGAAGCAGAATAAACAATTTAAGGTCTCAAATTTCAATTATTCTTCTTACGGTAGGCTCTTATAAAACAATCAAACAAACAAAATTGTAGTAATTGTTATATGGGAAACATGGTTTTTTAAAAAAGGTTTAAAAATTTTTAAAAAAATTAAATTAATTCTGACTAAATAATGCAATGTATGTTTTTTGAATACAAATTCATTGTTAAAAATGCACTAAACATCCTATTCCATCTACTATTTATTGAGCTAATTAAAAGATTCGCCAAATAGATTTCCAATAAAACAATAGCGACTGCAAAATTAATTGCAGTCGCTATATTATGGTATCTTATTTTAAATATTTTCTAGAACAAAAAATATTTAACAAACAGGGTTACAGGTTAAAGTAACATCCAAGGTAGTTGAAGTCGGTCCTTGATTCACTCCTCCTGAGAAAATTTGACATGGTGGACTATTACTCCATTCAGCAGTTGTTATTACCTGACCAGATCCTTTGAATCCTAGGTTGGCAGTAAAGCTTGTTCCTATTGGAATTTGAATAGTTTCACAAACTTGATTTCCTGGGATCAATCCAGATGGCGGACCATTGTTCACTGAAACGGTGTAACCAAACTGATTAAATGTATAAATTATGGTTGTTCCATTAGGTAAAATTACTCGGTATTTTCCAGTACCCTGGAAGTTAGCACAAATTTCTACATCACAAGTTAAAGAAGTAGGAGGACAGGTAAGCGTCACGTCTTGAGAAACAGAGACAAGTTGATTTGTTCCTACCCCAGCAGTAAAAATGATGCTGGTTGGACCACCTGGTTGCACCTGTGCAGTTGTTACTACCTGACCAGTTCCTCTAAATGCCAAGTTTGCTGTAGAAGTCATATTTACATCAATATCAATACAGAATTGATTACCTGGAAAAGGTGTAAATGGACTACCATTAAAACTAACGCTATTTCCAAGTGGAGATAATCTAAAAAATATTACGTTACCATTAGGTAGAATTACTCTGTATCGTCCAGTACCTTGAAAGTTGGCACAAACTTCAAATTCACAGTCATTTCTAGTAGTTGCAACTTCAACATCTCCGGCCTCTATTACTTCTCCAGCCTCTGTAGATATTTCAGAGAAAAAGATAATATCCTCATCTGAGAATCCATTCTCAGCTAAAAGTGCTTCTAGTGATTGTTCTTCGGTTGGGGTCGTGTCGTCAATTAGACTGTCTTTCGTACAAGCATTAAAAATAGTCGAGGTGACTAATAGGAAGGCAAATAGCCTAAACAAGTGTAAGTTTTTCATAACAATGAAATTTAGGTGTAGTTAATAAAATATTAGGGCTTCTTCCTGACGGTAGAAGCAGAATAACCGTTTTGTGGGCCTCAAATTTTAATTGAATTTCTTACAAGGCGGAACTATATAACAAACAAACAAGCAAAGGTGTGAAGATTGTTGATTAGGAAACATGACTTTTAAAAAAAGGTTTATTTTTTTTAAAAAAAACACATATTTTTTATTTTACAAATTGACAGTTTGGGTTTTATTACTCCAAATTCATTGTTATAAACACACTAAACAGCAAAAAAAAAGAGCTCCAAAAGGAACTCTATTATATATTCCAGTTACAATGGTTTGTAAAAGCAAATAATAATAAAATTGATAAAGAAATTATTTCTCATACTTCAAACATAGGGTTTTAATTAGCAGGAAGCAAGTGTTAAAAAAAAATATCTAATAATAATCTAAAAAAGTATAGAATTTAGTTTTGATCCGTAATTTAGCAGAAAAAAAAAATTACATGCCGGTTATCTCTGAACGAGGGAAAAATGCGATTCCCTCTCCAATTCGTTTTTTAGCACCTTATGCCTCTGCTGCCGAAGCCCGTGGAGTCAAAGTTCACTATATGAACATTGGCCAACCCGATATAAACACACCCGTGGAAGCCATGGATCGAGTGCGTAATACAGATATGCAAATTCTCAAATATACGCCGTCGGCGGGTATCGACTCCTATCGCGAAAAATTAGTGACGTATTATCAGCGCTTTGAAGTATCGGTAAAGAAAAAAGATATTCTCGTCACCACTGGTGCTTCAGAAGCGATTTCACTGGTGTTAAATTCTTGTTTAGATACAGGCGACGAGGTCATTGTTCCCGAACCTTTTTATGCCAACTATTTGGGATACGCCCACGCTACTGGTGTTCGGATCAAGCCAATTCCCACTTTTATTGAAAATAGTTTTGCCTTACCAGACATTGCGGATTTTGAACCGTTGATTGGCCCAAAAACCAAAGCTATCTTTTTATGCAATCCCAATAATCCTACTGGAGGTATTTATGGACAAATAAATTTGGAAGCACTCGGTCAGTTGGTAAAAAAACATGACCTTTATTTAATTGTCGATGAAGTCTATCGCGAATTTTGCTACGACGAAAATTTTTATTCTGTATTGCGATTAGCTGGATTAGAAAAACATACCGTAGTAATTGATTCAATTTCTAAGCGGTTTAGTGCCTGTGGCGCACGGATCGGTTCTATTGTTTCTCAAAACGAAGATCTAATTAAAGCCTGTTTGACTTTTGCACAGTTGCGATTGAGTGCTCCGGGATTTGGTCAATTGCTAGGAGAAGCAACATTGGATTTACCGACTGATTATTTGGAAGGCATTCGTAATGAGTACGATTTACGACGACGTACACTGATCAACCGATTGAAAAAAATGCCTGAGGTACTTTGCTATTTGCCCAAAGGCGCTTTTTATGCTTTTGCTAGGTTACCCGTTCCCGATACTGGAAAATTCTGTCAGTGGATGCTGGAATTTTTTTCGTATAATAATGAAACGGTCATGCTTGCACCGGGGGCTGGTTTTTATGCAACGAAAGGGCGAGGAGTCGATGAAGTTCGAATTGCCTATATTTTAAATACTAATGATATCGAAAAAGCGATGGATTGTTTGGAGGCGGGGTTGGAGCAATATAGAAGAGAGGTGATTTGAATGTGATAACTTTTTCTCGCAGAGACGCAGAGAAAGCAGAGCGGTTCGTAGGGCTGAGTGAAGTTAACGCTTGCTTTTGAATCTAAAGACTGTTCCATAAAATTTTACAAACATACGAGCATATTATTTAAGTTTGAAATTTTATTGAAAACCCTGAATTTTAAACAGTTTCATAATCAAGCTAGTCTTAGTTACTTAATCTTTTTTTAAAAATAAAACAATGTCTACTACCAAAACTTATCAGGCTCTAGGACTCATGTCAGGTTCCTCTTTGGATGGGTTAGATGTGGTGCATTGTTCGTTGGAGATTACAACGGACCCCATATCTGTTTCTTGGAAATTACTAGCAGGTGAGACCCTACCCTTTTCGGATTTGTGGACAAGACGTTTGGCCAATTTGCCTGGACAGTCGGCAATGAGTTTTGCACAAACCCATGTTTATTTTAGCTATTATATGGGAGAGTTGGTCAACGATTTTATTAAACGTCATAATATCCAACCTGATTTTATCGCGTCGCATGGTCATACTATATTTCATTATCCCGACAAACGATTTACCACGCAGATTGGCGACGGTGGTGCATTAGCCGCAGCAACAGGATTCCCGGTAGTTTCTAACTTTCGCACCCAAGATATTGCGCTCGATGGAGAAGGAACTCCACTCGCTCCAGCAGCGGATCGCTATTTATTTCCAGGATATGATTTCTATTTAAATCTAGGAGGCATTGCCAATGTTACGGCTAATGTACATGGTAAATATCTCGCATTTGATACGGCTCCGGCTAACCAAATTTTTAACGCACTGGCACAACTCAGCGGTACCGATTACGATGAAGACGGGACACTTGCCGCGGCTGGGAAGTTATTACCCGATTTGGCAAAAGCCCTTTCTCAAAATGATTATTACCAAAAATCATATCCTAAATCACTCGACAATCAGTGGATTCGACAACGCGTATTGCCTTTGTATTACGAATATCCTGGCAGTGTGGAAGATCGGATGTGTACGGCGGTTCACCAATTAGTTGATGAAACTATCCGATCTATCAAAACTATTTTACAAAAAGAGGTATTTAATAAGGAGTCGTACCGAATGCTCATTACAGGTGGTGGTGCTTTCAACCTTTTTTTGATAAAATTATTAAAAGAAAAGGCAGCAGCATTGAATTTAGAAATCGTATTGCCCGAAAAAGATATGATTGATTTTAAAGAAGCCATTCTGATGGTTTTATTAGGCGTACTACGATTGGAAAATTTACCGAACTGTTTTGCTTCAGTTACAGGTGCGAAACGAGATACCATTGGTGGGGCGGTTTATAGGTGATGTGCGGATTTTTTGATCTGCGGATATGTAGATTGATGGAGTTCGTCAAAATGTAGGACACTAAGATAAGTTAAAAATTATTTCTCGCAGAGACACAGAACGATTCCGTTAATTTAGTTCGCACTCAACTTTGATTAGGCGTACTAAGATTAGAGAATTTGCCTAACTGCTATCATTAAGTTTTGAGTTAGTGAGTTTTGAGTTATTTTTCTCAACAATTCAACAATTCAACGATTCAACAATAAAGAAATGAGTAATTCAGATAATTTTATTTTTATTACAGGGGCAACGGGTTTGGTAGGGTCTTACTTGGCAAGGCTTTTATTGAAAAAGGGCTATCGAGTACGGGCATTAAAAAGAGCAAAGAGCAAAATGGATTTACTAGGTCCGGATGCGGATCGTATAGAATGGATTACAGGAGATGTCCTCGACATTCCTGTTTTAGAGGAAGCAATGGAAGGAATTGATCAGGTTTTCCACTGTGCGGCGATGGTTTCTTATGATCCCAAATATCTGAAAGAGATGATGTCGATCAATGTCGACGGAACAGCTAATATCATCAATGTAGCCCTTCATCAGGAGATCAAAAAACTGGTCCATATCAGTTCTATTGCCGCATTGGGAAAATCAAAAAACGGTGAACCTGTTTCCGAGCGAACCAAGTGGGAAAGAGATAAAAATAATACGAATTACAGTGTTAGTAAATATCAGTCTGAACAAGAAGTATGGCGTGGACATGCAGAAGGATTACCCATCGCAATTGTCAATCCTTCGGTGGTATTGGGTGCGGGGCGTTGGCGTCAATCAAGCACCGCACTATTCAAACAAGTCTGGGATGGATTGAAATTTTATCCTCCGGGTGGAAATGGATTTGTAGATGTACGGGACGTAGCACGCATGGCTTTACAACTGATGGAGAGTAATATTGAGGGCGAGCGATTTGTCGCAAATGGAGCCAACTTGAAATTCCGAAACTTATTTAATCAAATGGCTGAAGGACTGGACAAACCAGTGCCGACGATAAAAGTAACACCGCTGTTAGGTGGAGTAGCATGGCGGACGATGTGGCTAAAATCGAAGTTAACGGGTCGCTCTCCGTTGATCACGCGGGAGACCGTACGTTCAGCCACGGGGACGGTGGCGTATGACGCGCAGAAGTCTGAGCAGATGTTAGACTTTAATTATACACCGATTGCCGAAACTATTCAAGAGACGACGGCAGTCCTGAAGGAAACGGGTGCTGGGGAGACGGGGCGTTTGGAGTTGTGAGGAGAACGTTCTCCTTACTTACGCGAATAAGCGTTTTAGTTTTACCAATTATTTGCGCTATTGGTGTGATCGTTACCGTTACTTCCTTTTACATTTTTGTTATCCTGCAAACTTATAATCTGCAAGGTGGCTTGCTTCTTTAGATCCTGAATACTTATGGTTATTTTTTCTGTTTTAGCATGTTGATATTATTTTAGTAAAAAAATTTTTATATACATATATCATTCCATCCCCAGCTTGGGCAACTCCTTTACGGAATGATATTGCAACGCAGCAGCGATACATTGTTTGAGCTCTTTCTCTGGAACGGTCTCTTCAAGTTTAAAAACAATTGCCCGATTTTTTTCGTAGTTAAATTTTTCCCCAAACACGGATCTAAACGTTAGCACTAACTTGCTGGTGCATTTAAAATACATCGCATATTGATCTGGTTTTTTGGGTTTCCAGTCAATGCGGATCGTACTTCCTTTTTTGACAAGGTAAGCAGGTTCATTCCATTTTAAGGTTTCTTCTAGTTCTTTTATTTCTGGAATTTCCTTGGCGGTAGCAAGGATCAATTTTCGCAAATATTTCAGCCTCTTTTTATACGGAGCGGGATAAGTTTTTAGTCGAGTGGCGACATCGGGATTCACGTTTATTTTTAGCATGACTTTTAATTGGATATTTGATAGATTCCTTGCCGTTAGCTGGTTGGCTAGTTAGCTTCACTTCAATGTAATTTTACGCGTCCGAGTGAAGCCAACTAGCCAACAGGTCAACCAGCAAATAGCCTTTTACTTTGGATTAAATTTAATCACCCGCTGTGGAATTGTTTCCGTTTCCATCAAGTCGATTAATGGGGTAAAAAACACGACCGTGTTGCCGTTAATTTCAGCTTCAGGATCGCTGGTAAATTCTATCTTCCCGGGTAGGTGATACGTCTGTCGAACACCCGAATTACCAAACATCATCGCCATCATGGCTTTGGTTTCTTCATCGTCTTCCTCTTCAAGAGCGGCCTCCTTCTCTTCGTCATCTGATTTAAGATCCATTGGTGGAATAATGAGCAAGCCTTTTTTCAGGTCAAGATGTTCCATTTCTCCCATCATATTTTTGGTTATATCAAGGTTGGGTTTATTGTCTTCATTTTTTTCGTTTTGATCTCTGAGATAATTGGGCATTTCTTCCCTGATTTTGAGGCGCTCCTCTTGATCTTTAAATTTCAACTTAAAGGAAATTCTCATTTCATCATTAATACTATCGCTTTTCATTCCAATGGTAACCAGCTTCATCAGATAGGCATTTTGTGTTCCTTTTAAAGAATCACTCATCATTTCGTAAATGGTAAAAGAAGTATCTTGCTGCGGTAAGCTGGTTGGATCAGTAAAAATTTTAGAAATATCAAAATTACCATCTTCTGGTTTTGCCTCCATCATTTCTTCTAGCGCTTCTTGATCGATATGATCGTCCATATTTTCTCCTAGTTTCTCCTTATCTATATCTTCTCCATCCTCGGATGTCCCTTCAAACATCGCTGCCAGTTGACCGATACCACTCATATCCATTTCAAAACTTTCTTCTCCCGAGCCATCCTTATTTAGGGTTGTCTCATAATCCATGCTACAGGAAGTCAGTAATAATCCAATTAGCGTAAGTGTAATAAAAGTTAAGAATCTCATGGTTTAGTTTTTTAACAAAAATAGAAAAAATTATAAAAGGATTTTGACTACTCACTTTACCATAAACATTAGATAAAA